>DASUHB010000010.1 GCA_036273715.1 Gemmatimonadaceae bacterium | reverse complement strand
GTGGCCGTGTCCGCCACCTTGCGGCCCGCCGGGTCACGCGACGCACCAGAGCCGTCATGCTCGGCGCGTGTCGCGTCGTGCCTACCAGTGCCAGCTTGGTCGTCCGGCGCACGGCCTAACGTCGAGAAGGCCTCGAGATCGGTCTCCGTCAGCCCGGTGCTGGCGAGCACTCTGCCGCGCGCATGGTATCCACGGTGGTTGTCCAGCATTATCCCTGCTCGCGCTGCCGAACCGGCCGGCCAAATTCTCACTTTTTGCATGTGTCGCCAAATTCGTGGTACAAGGTGCGAAAAGTGACAAATTGCGAATGCCACCCTGCAGAGCGCCGAGCGCAAACTTGGCCGCCTCAGCGCGTCATGCCCGCCTAACGGGGATAACTCCAGGTCATCGGCGCCGCCGCCGGTGCTGCGCATCATGGCGCCGCCTAACGCAGTGGTGAGCGTGGACGGAAAGGAAGTTGCGCACGGCAACTGGAGCAGCGCGCGGCTCACGTCGGGCGCGCACCGGGTGGTGGCCGCGCTGCACACGATGGCCGGCTGCGCGGCGGCGACGGACAGCACGATGGTGCGCGTCCCGGAGCGTGGCGAGGTGAAGGTGAAGCTGGCCCCGCACGCGTGCGGGGCGGTAGCGGTGGATGCGGAGCCTAACGGCGCGCGGTGGGACCTGTCGTCGCTCGATGGGACGAGCGTGGCGAACGGGCAGATTCCGCAGGCGGCGCCGGCGGTGGTGCCGAGCGGGACGTATGTGCTGCGCGTGTCGAAGAGCTACTGCGCGGAGTATCGGGCACGGATTGCGGTGCCGGCGGAGGGGACGCACAAGGAGCGCGTTAGGCTCATCTGCGGGCAGTGACTTGGTCCTGCCGCGATCACTCGACGTGCCGGTCGAGCTGAATCACGCGGAGCCCCGGAATCGATCGCACCCCGCGGTCGTTGGTCACGAGCGTCCCGCACCCTTCCCGCAGTGCGGCCGCGACCTGCAGTGCATCGGGCGTGCGCATACGGTACGCAGCCCGGAGTTGCGCCGCGGCGCGCAGCTGGGCGCGATCGATGTCGACGAAGGTAAGGCCGCGGCTGTTCGTGAGGAGTGTTTCGTATCGTGCGCCTAACGCCTGATCGCCGGCGCGATACGGCACCACCAGCACCTCGAGGAGCGTCACCGCAGAGGTCACCAATCGGCACCGGCCGGCGTCTGCGTCGGCAAATAGCGGCCGGACGGCGGGCAGAAAGCGCGGATGCTCCTCGATGAGATAGATGAAGAGAGCGGTGTCGACGGCGACGGGCCCCGCTCCGATCACCTCACTCAGCGCCACGACCGCCGCTCGGCCCGAACGTGCTTGACGGCGTCGACGCCGTGCCAGAGGTCCTTGCCAAGCCCCTGGATTTCGAGAATCGACGTGAGTTCGGGTGCGGCGAGCGCATTCTCGAGGATGCGGGCGACTTCCTGCGCGACCGATCGGCGCTCACGCCGAGCGCGCTGTTTGAGCCGTCGATAGAGCACGTCGGGAAGGTTTTTCACGTTCAGGGTAGCCATTGTCAGTTCCTCCAAAGTTCCTCCAATTTGCCACCCAAACCACATGACCGCAAGACAAAGCCGCGTGTGGCGAGACGGCGCCGATCGCGTCCGCGGCGAGGCTTGGCCGATAGGTTTACCCAGCTCACCTATACAATAGTAGTTCGGGATTTCCTCGGCTACCGATCGCCCTCCCCTTCGTGGTTCGCAGGCGCAGCGGCGCGCTCAGCTACACGGTTCCGAAAGTTTTCCCACGTGGGAGAAACGCCAAAGGAAAAACTGGGCGGCGTTTAGTCAGGCGTAGAAACCCACCGCCTTGGGCGGTGGTGATGTACCGTGGGCTTCGCCAGTAATAGGAGTCGTAAGCAAATATCGGCGGTTGGCCCACGCGGTCTATCAGTGCACGTACCGCGTGGTCTGAGTGCCGAAATATCGGTATCGGATCCTGACCGGAGTGATCGCGGAACTGATGGATCGGGACATTCGGACCGTATGCGAGTGGAAAGATGTGGAGGTGTTGGAGCTAAACGTCCAGCTCGATCACATCCACGCCGTGTTCTCGATTCCGCCGAAGATTTCGGTGTCGGCCTTCGCCCACCGCTTCCAGGACCTGTTCACGACTCACGACGCGAGCGGACTCGCGGCGTGGTTAGGCCAAGCCGACCAGAGCGAGCTGCGGAGTTTCGCCCGTGTGGTCGCGCGGGATCGTGACGCGGTGCTCGCGGCGCTCTGCTTCCGCTGGAGCAACGGCCCGGTCGAAGGCCACATCAATCGCCTCAAGCTGATCAAGCGCCAAGGGTACGGCCGCACCGGTTTCGCGCTGCTGCGCCAGCGCGTCCGCCGCGCCGGATAGCGCTCCGTGCGCGCGCGACGGCCAAGCCGGCTGCGATCATCAAAAGTGCGGATGATCCGAATTTGGGTGTTCTTCTACACCATTTGTACCAAGCTTTCACTTTATCCCAAGTCGTCGTTGCTGCGCCTGCAACATCCGACTGCGTGCAGTTGCCGACGACTTTGCACGACAGACCAAACGGATCCGAGTAGTTGACCGGGTCGCCAGCACCAAACGTCATGCCCTCGCTCCAACACACGCCCACGAGCTGGCACGGCTCGCTCTTCGCCGAAGGGGTGGACGACGCCGGGCTCATGTACCGGCGCAACCGCTACTACGATCCGGCCACGGGGCAGTTCACGCAGGAAGACCCGTTAGGCTTGGCGGGGGGAGTGAATGCGTACGGATTCGCGAACGGAGACCCTGTGAACTTCTCCGATCCGTTCGGGCTGTGCCCGGATCCAAAGGATCCCATCTGCGCTTTCACGGTGCATGGAGCTTACGGGACCACCCCGGGCGTGCCGTTGCTGGGGCTAGGGGGAATTGGCGCCAAGGTTGAGGCCTACTGGAACAAACACAAAGACGCGATACTCCAGTCAGCAGCAATGCTGCTAACTGACGGGATGAGCGGAGCCGGAGATGGCTCTGGCGGTGTGCCCAAACCGTCTCCAAACTTCGAAGCGCCGACGAATTCGGCTCAACCTGTCCCGACTGAACTTCCTCCAGGTCACACCGTTCGGGTTGGTGAACCCACCGAGCAGTATCCGAACGGCTATTGGAGGCAGTACAATGAGAATGGTCAACCGGTCAATCCGGCAACTGGCAAGCCACCGGCGAATGTAACTCGACCACAGGCACGCGCGCAGACGCACGTACCTCTTCCTCCGAAGCTCGAACCGCCGACATCATGAAGGGCCTACCGTCGAACATCGATCTCGCGCCATTCTCTGATGCCGAGCTGATACAGCTCTGCTTTGGTGTGGCTCAAGTTCAATTCCACTTCTCTAATCAGGCGAGTGTTAACGTAGAAAGCGCAATCGTAGTTGGCGGCCCAAGCGGTGAGCAACGAGTTGAGGACTACGGGCAGGTGGCGCCACTGCTTACGAGCCTACTCGGCACTCGTCTGTTAGGCGCCGTTAGAAAAGAAGACGGCGGTGTGTTGCTCCGCTTCGAGGGAGACCGAGACATTCGAGTGTTGAACGACAGCACGCAGTTCGAGTCGTTTCAAATCCGCATCGGCGGTCTGACGTATGTTGGTTAGCTCTGAGGTGTTAAAGTCGGTGTAGAGGGCTGGACGAGAGCAGTCGCTCCCCTTCTCGTCGCCTGTAGGGCGTGAGCATGTTTGCAGCGAAGCCCGGCCGGAGGAATCTGGCCGGGCTTGTTGCGTTAGCCGTGGAGAAGGAGGCCGCTGTTGAGCATGGCGAAGACGACATGTTGCTAAGCTTTGGGGAGGCAGCGCAGGCGCTGGAGCTTGGCGAACATCACGTCACCATCCCCGATCACGCGAGTCTCCGCATCGACATCCTCGCCACCATCCTCGCCGATGTGGCGGAGCACGTGAAGCTCACGCGCGCAGCACACTCGCGGCCGAGCTCTTCGAGCGCTGAGCCGCCACGTACCGCCGACCGCATCTCCCCACGGTACGCCTCACGCGTGAGCGGCGACACCGACGTACGTGTGTCGAGGTCCCAAAGTGCACCGCTGGGTCTCGACACCAAAAGTATGATGGAACCGCCGATCGCCTCACCGCCTAACTGACGACGCCACGGTCATTTGCCACCCGCCGATCGTACGGAGGCAACAGAAGGAGTCAGTTCACGCAGGAAGACCCTCTCGGGCTCGCCGGCGGATTGAATGCGTACGGGTACGCGAACGGGGACCCCGTGAACTTCAGTGACCCGTTTGGGCTGTCGCCACGAGCATGCGATCCGCCCGGTTCGTGCGAATCCATGGCCGCTTTAGTTGGTACCGTTGCTGGCGCTGGCGCAGGGGTGGTGATCACAACGGCCTGTGCAACGGTCACGCTTGGATTGTGCACCCTTGCGGGTCCCGAGCTCACGCTCGGTCTTTCGGCATTGGGGACATCCATCGGTTTAGCAATTGGGAGCAAACTTGAAAGCAGCCGATCAGCGAACGACATTCCGTTGGTAGGCGGCCCGCCGAACACGACGGTGACGAAGCCGGGACAGGCCGTGCGATACGGCCCAGACGGGAATGCGACGACCCGCACGTGCGCCCGAGCAGGGCATGGATGCGACGGCGCACACACGCATGAATACGTGACAGGTCCAAACGGCAAATTAAACCAAAAGGGCCAGCCTCGGCCTGCTACTGAAGACGAGAAGAAAGAGACACCTCCGCCCAACGACTCGCACTAACAAGGCAACAGCATGGAACGCACAGATGTGCCATTGGATGCTGCGCTTCTCCCAGATTTCACGGCTCTTAGGTCGGAGGCCCACTGGGAGTACACGTTCAAGAATTACATCGAGACACGCGGCAGTGTCGAGCTTGCAGCAGCATTCGCCAAACTCTTCTGGCCGGATCTCATCGAGCATCGAGGATGCATCTTTCGAGCAGACGGTTTCACGGAGTCCAGCTTCGATGATTGGTGGAAACACGCAAACGGGGATCACACGGCCGTCGAGCGTGTCTTGAATTTGCTTCACGTTCGCGAGTTGGTGCCAAGTGACACATCTGTGCTCGATAGGTCGGTGTATCGCTACATTGGAGAGACACTGGCCGCAATGTGGGGATGCAGGGCCCGACTACTGTATCCTTCACGTGCCCTTATCGCGCGCTACGAGGACTTGAACGAGGATGGTACGGACTCGGAGCCGACGGTTTACCTGTACGAGGACCGCGCCACTGCTCCACGGACCTAAGGCGTCGTCAAGAAATAACCTCTACAAGTTCGGCGGATGCGGGTAGATTCGCGCTGTGCCCGACCCCCGCGGATTGGCCGAGAAGGTGGCGAAACTGTGGCCGCATTTGGATGAACGCGCGCCTCGCTTGTTCGCCGCGAGCGAAGCCGAGGCGGACGACCTCGACCCGCTGCGCACACACCGCGATTCGCGAGGCGGTGCCGATCGCCCGAAGGTGATCCGACTCCACCTGGTCCACGACGAAGTCATGGCCGCCTAACGGTGCGGCTCCCCGCGATCTCCCCGGCCGCGCACTCGCCCGGGCCTTACGCCGATACAGATACGCCGTGATGCGGGAAACCGGAGCCACCTCCGGCTCACCACGCAGCAGGGCCGCGAACATCACGTCACCATCCCCGATCACGCCAGTCTCCGCATCGGGACCCTCGCCGGTATCCTCGCCGACGTGGCGGAGCACCTGGGCATCACGCGCAGCACGCTCGCGGCCGAGCTCTTCGAGCGCTGAGCCGCGACGTGCGGTCGACGGCATCTCGACACGGTACACCCACGCGTGCGCAGCGACACCGACGTACGCGTGTCGAGGTCCCAAAGTGCACCGCTGGGCCTCGACGCCCGAACTATGATGGAAACCCCGACCGCCTAACCGCCTAACCGACGACGCCACGGTCACTTCCCACCCATCGATCAGACGGAGGCAACGGAAGGAGTCAGTTCAC
>DASUHB010000009.1 GCA_036273715.1 Gemmatimonadaceae bacterium | reverse complement strand
CGCGCCCGTCGCGCACCAGATACCGCACCGGGCTCTGGAACTGCACGTTGCCTAACGCAAGACCCATCTCCACCTCGGCGAGCGTGGAGTAGCGCGGTGCGTTCTTGAGCTTGGCCTCGAAGTCGAGCGGCGCCTTGGTGAGGAAGTAGCAGCCGAGCACGATGTCCTGGCTGGGCTCCGCCACCGGGCGGCCGTCGGACGGCTTGAGGATGTTGTTCGACGACAGCATGAGCAGCCGCGACTCGAGCTGCGACTCGAACGACAGTGGGACGTGCACCGCCATCTGGTCGCCGTCGAAGTCGGCGTTGAACGCCGCGCACACGAGCGGGTGGATGCGGATGGCCTTGCCCTCCACCAGCACCGGCTCGAACGCCTGAATGCCTAACCGGTGCAGCGTCGGCGCGCGGTTCAAGAGCACGGGGTGGTCGCGGATGATCTCCTCGAGGATCTCGTACACCTCGGGCGACTCCCGCTCCACGATCTTCTTGGCGCGCTTGACCGTCTCGGCGATGCCCTTGTCGACGAGCTTGTGGATGATGAACGGCTTGAACAACTCGAGCGCCATGGCCTTGGGCAGGCCGCACTGGTGCAGCTTGAGCTCCGGCCCAACGACGATCACCGAGCGGCCCGAGTAGTCCACGCGCTTGCCTAACAGGTTCTGGCGGAACCGCCCCTGCTTGCCCTTGAGCATGTCCGACAGCGACTTGAGCGGACGCTTCCCGCGGCCGCGAATGGCTTTCGAGCGGCGGCCGTTGTCGAACAACGCGTCCACCGCTTCCTGCAACATGCGCTTCTCGTTGCGCAGGATGACTTCCGGCGCCCGGTGCAGAATCAGCTTCTGCAGCCGGTTGTTGCGGTTGATCACCCGGCGATAGAGATCGTTCAGGTCGGACGTGGCAAAGCGGCCGCCGTCCAACGGAACGAGCGGACGCAGGTCCGGCGGAATCACCGGGATCACGTCCATGATCATCCACTCGGCCTTGTTCCTGGTGCCGCCGGCGTCGCCGGAGTTCCGGAAGGCGTCGATGATCTTGAGCCGCTTGAGCTGCTGCTTTTTGCGGTGCTGCGAGGATTCGACGGCCACGGCGGAGCGCAGCTCGTCCGAGATCTTGTCGACATCCAGGCGGCGCAGCAGCTCGCGCACGGCGGGCGCGCCGATGTCGGCGCGGAACGCGTCGTCGCCTTCCTGCCGCGCCTTGTCGCGCAGCGTGAGATACTCGTCTTCATCGAGCAGCTGGTTAGGCACCACGTCCTGCTGGCCCGGTTCGATGACGACGTAGTTCGAGTAGTAGATGATCTTCTCGAGATCACGGAGGGTGATGTCGAGGAGATTGCCCATGGGGCTGGGCAGCGTCTTGAAGAACCAGATGTGCGCGACGGGAACGGCGAGCTCGATGTGGCCCATGCGCTCGCGGCGAACGCGAGACAGGGTCACTTCGACGCCGCAGCGGTCGCAGATCACACCGCGATAGCGGATGCGCTTGTACTTCCCGCAATGGCATTCCCAGTCCTTCACCGGACCGAAGATGCGCTCGCAGAAGAGGCCGTCCTTTTCAGGTTTGAACGACCGATAATTGATGGTTTCGGGCTTCGTGACCTCACCCCACGACCACCAGTTGCGGAGCCCCTGCATTTCGAGGCGCTCGCGTTCCTTGGGGTCCTTGGGACCGCGGATCTCCTCGGGGGAGGCGATCCGGATCTGGATGAAGTCGAAGCTCGAGCTGCGCGGCTCGCGCACGCTGCGGAAGTCGATCATGTGCTACTCCTCTCCGTTGCCGTTGCCGTTCATGCCATCGCCGTCGGTGGAGCCGAGCTTGACCCAGATGCCTAACGCTTGCAGCTCCTTCACCAACACGTTGAACGACTCCGGAATCCCGGGCTCCGGAAGATTCTGGCCCTTCACGATGGCCTCGTACACGCGGCTGCGACCGTTCACATCGTCGGACTTGACGGTGAGGATCTCCTGCAGCGTGTGCGCGGCGCCATACGCCTCCAACGCCCACACTTCCATTTCTCCAAACCGTTGGCCGCCGAACTGCGCCTTGCCGGCCAAGGGCTGCTGGGTGACCAGCGAGTACGGTCCGATGCTCCGTGCGTGGATCTTGTCATCGACCAGGTGCGAGAGCTTGAGCATGTAGATCTCGCCCACGGTGACGGGACTGGCGAACCGTTCGCCGCTGCGCCCGTCGCGCAGCCACACCTTGCCGGCCACCGTTAGGCGGGCGAGCCGCATGAGCTCCACCGCCGCGGCATCCACGTCCACTTCCGACTTGGGGCCGAGCATCCGCGCGAGCGCGGGCAGCTCGAGCGATTCGAGCGTGTCCGCGGCGTCGCGCGCCGCGAGCTTCTCGAGCTGCCGGAGCGCGTTCTTGAGCTCCGCCCGCCGCTCCTTGGACAGGGACTCGTCGTCGGACAGCGCCGTGTGCAGATCGATCTGCGCCTTCACTTCCGCGGCCTCGTGCTCCGCGATCTCGGACGCCGCCGCCACGAGGAAGTCGCGCACGCGGTGAGTCAGATCGCGCGTCTCCTGCGACATGCTGCGGCCCGACAGATCGTTGATCGTCGCGTCGCCGAGGTTCGCGTGCATCTCGCCTTCCTCGCGCGACGGTTTGACGTCGGCGAGCAAGCGTTTGACGTCGGCGTCGCTGATCGACGGCGCCGGCGCGTGCAGCGCGAGCGCCTGCGCCGACCACCGAACGCCGGCGAGCTTGAGGAGCAAGCCGATCTCGCGCTCGTTGGCGCCCTGGAACACCGGCGTCTTGGCGTAGAAGCCCAGGATCTTCGCGACCCATCCCAGGTGCGTCTCGAGGATCTGACCGACGTTCATGCGGCTCGGCACGCCTAACGGATTGAGCACGATGTCCACCGGACGGCCGTCGGGCAGGAACGGCATGTCCTCTTCGGGGACGATGCGCGCCACGATGCCCTTGTTGCCGTGCCGGCCGGCCATCTTGTCGCCGACGCTCACCTTGCGCTTCTCGGCCAGATACACCTTGACCAACTGAATCACGCCCGGCGGCAATTCGTCGGGCTGCAGAATCTTGTCGATGCGCTCTTCCGCCTTCTCTTCGATGCGCGCCTTCTCGGCGTTGGCGGCCTCGATCACTTCGCGGATGCGCTCGTTCGCCTTCTTGTTCTCGACGCGGAACGTCTTGAGGTCGAGCGTCGGAATCCGCAGCTCGCGCACCGCTTCGGGCGTGAGCTTGGTTCCGGCCGTGATCGCCTCTTCGACGGTGCCGGCCTTGAGCGCGAGCGTCACCGTCTGATTCTCGAGCAGCTCGGCGAGCTCGCCATCGCGCACTTCGTTCACCCGCACCTTCTCATCCGCTTCGAGACGGCGGACTTCGCCGATGCGCTCGCCGCGATCCTTCTCGATCACCTGGTCGTCGATGCGCGAGAAGATCTTCACGTCGATGACCACGCCTTCCATGCCCGGCGGCACCTTGAGCGACGAGTCCTTCACGTCCTTTGCTTTCTCGCCGAAGATCGCCGTGAGCAGCTTCTCTTCGGGCGAGAGCTCGGTTTCGCCCTTGGGCGTGATCTTGCCGACGAGGATGTCGCCCGGCTTCACGTGCGCGCCGATGCGGATGATGCCGCGCTCGTCGAGGTCGACCAGCGACTCCTCGGCGACGTTCGGGATTTCACGCGTGATCTCTTCCTGGCCGCGCTTGGTGTCGCGGACGTGGAGCTCGAGCTCCTGGATGTGGATCGACGAATAGACGTCGTCCTTGACCAGGCGCTCGGAGAGCACGATGGCGTCCTCGAAGTTGTGGCCGTACCACGGCATGAACGCGACCGTGACGTTCGCGCCGAGGGCGAGCTGGCCCATCTCCGTGCCGGCGCCATCGGCCAGCACGTCGCCGGCCTTCACCCGCTGGCCTAACCGAACCAGCGGGCGCTGGTTGATGGCGGTATCCTGGTTGGTGCGCCAGTATTTCTTGAGGCGGTAGCGGTCGTTTTGCGTCAGGCGAGCCAGCGGCCGGTCGTCATGGCGGCGATCCTCGCTCTTGGCGCGCTCCGCGGGACCGGCATCGACGATGATCTCGTCGGCCGTGACGCGCGTGACGACGCCCGACCGCCGCGCGATGACCACCGCGCCGGAGTCGCGGGCCACTTTCTCCTCGAGACCGGTACCCACCACGGGCGTGCGCGGGTTGAGGAGCGGCACTGCTTGCCGCTGCATGTTCGATCCCATGAGCGCGCGGTTCGCGTCGTCGTGCTCGAGGAACGGGATGAGCGCGGCGGCGATGGACACGAGCTGCTCCGGCGCCACGTCCATGAAGTCGATGCGATCCGGCGGCACGAGCGGGACGTCGCCGCGCTGGCGGCAGAGCACGAGATCTTCGACGAACGAGCCGTCGGGCTTGAGTTTGGCGTTGGCCTGCGCGATCACGACATCTTCCTCGCGATTCGCGTCGAGCCATTCGATGTCGTGCGTGACCTTGCCGTTCCGCACCACGCGATACGGCGTCTCGACGAAGCCGAGATCGTTCACCCGCGCGTAGCAGGCGAGCGAGGTGATGAGTCCGATGTTGGGACCTTCCGGCGTCTCGATCGGGCACATGCGGCCGTACTGCGAGTAGTGCACGTCGCGGACCTCGAACCCCGCGCGCTCGCGCGTCAGACCGCCCGGGCCTAACGCAGAGAGGCGCCGCTTGTGCGTCAGCTCGGCCAGCGGGTTGGTCTGGTCCATGAACTGCGACAGCTGCGACGATCCGAAGAATGCCTGGATCACCGCGCTGACGGTGCGCGCATTGACGAGATCGTCGAGCGTGATCTTCTCGGGGTCGGTGTTGATCGACATGCGCTCCTTGACCAGCCGCGCCATGCGCGAGAGGCCGACGGAGAACTGGTTGGCGATCAGCTCGCCCACCGAGCGGATGCGGCGGTTGCCCAGGTGGTCGATGTCATCGGTGTGGCCGCGGCCTTCGTGGAGCTCCACCAGGTAGCGGACGATGGCCACGAAGTCATCCTTCGTGAGCACGGTGTGCGACGCCGGCGTTTTGAGGCCTAACCGCTGGTTGATCTTGTAGCGGCCGACGCGGCCCAGGTCGTAGCGCTTGGGCGAGAAGAACAGGCGCTCGAGCGCGACGCGCGCGGTCTCGAGGTTGGGCGCTTCGCCCGGGCGCAGCAGCGAGTAGATCTGCTGCAGCGCTTCCTTTTCGCTCTTCGTGGGGTCCTTGGCCAGCGTGTTCTTGATGAGCGTCGACTCGGCGCGGCCGGAGGCGACGAACACCTGGACCTTGTTGATGTCCTGGCGGCGCAGCTTCTTGAGCAGCGTGTCGGTCAATGTCTGGCCGGTCTCGGCAATGGCCTCGCCGGTGTCGGCGTCGACGACGTCGACGGCCAGCACGCGGCGCGTCGTGCGCTCGCCGCGCTCGATGGCGTCGATTTCGTCGCGGAGGTCGATCGTCATGTAGGACGAGAAGACCTTGATCGCGTCGATGCCTAACCGACGGAGGCGGTTGTAGACCTCCGGGGTGAGTTCGTCCCCTTCCTTGACGAGCATCTCGGCTTCGGCGCGCTCGCGCTCGGCGCGGGCTTTCTTGGTTTTGAGCTTTGGCGCATCGGGATCCGATGCCTCGCCGGCGAGCGTGATGTCCTCGGCGATGATGGCGCCCAACACCTCGCGCTGATCGCCGCGGCTCTCGAGCTTCTTGGTGAGGTCGAGTTCGCGCACGGCGAAAAAGAGGCGCAGGATGTCGGAGTTGCTGCCGTAGCCTAACGCGCGGAGCAGCGCCGTGGCCGGGAATTTCTTTTTCTTGTCGATGTGGACGTAGATCACGTCGTGGATGTCCACCGTGAACTCGACCCACGACCCGCGGAACGGGATGATGCGCGCCGAGATGAGGCGCTGCCCGTTGGGGTGCGTCGACTCCTCGAACACGACGCCCGGCGAGCGGTGCAGTTGGCTCACGATCACGCGCTCGGCGCCGTTGATGACGAAGGTGCCTAACGGCGTCAGCAGCGGCAGCTCACCGAGGTAGACCTCTTTCTCGATGATGTTGCGCGGCCGCTTCTGTCCGTTGACCTCCTCGTTGACGACGAGCTGCAGGGTCGCCTTGAGGGGGGCGGAGTACGTCATGTCGCGTTCGATGCACTCCTCGACCGAATACTTCGGGTCGCCGAGGGAGTAGCGAACGAACTCGAGTGAATAGTTCTCGTGGACGTCGGTGATCGGGAACAGGTCCTTGAACACGCGCTCGAGGCCGATGTCCTCGCGATCGTGGGCCGCGGCATCCAGCTGGAGCAGCGCCTCGAAGGCGCGCGTCTGGATGTCGAGGAGATGGGGCATGTCCATCCCCTGGTCGAGCTTTCCGAAGGAAATTTGCTTCAACGATTCTGGCATTGATCACCCGCGCACAGACGCAAAACCGCTCCTCCCTCACCGCGTCGCGATTTCGCGAGGGCAAAGGGGAGCACAGAAAGAACAATCGATTGTCGCTGCGATGCTGGCTTTAAGACCATTCGCGCCGGGAACCCGAGAGACGACCGGCAGCCGCACCCGATTATATACCGTTTAGGCTGCGCGGCAGTTCCCGGGCGGCGCAATTAAAGATACACCGCCCGGGTACCGCAGTCGGCTACTTGACCTCGACGACCGCGCCTTGCTCTTCCAGCTTCGCCTTGATCTGGGCCGCTTCCTCCTTCGACACGCCCGCCTTCACGGTCTGCGGAGCGCCATCGACGAGGTCCTTCGCCTCTTTGAGGCCGAGGCTGGTGATCTCGCGGACCACTTTGATCACCTGAATCTTCTTGGCGCCGGCTTCCTTGAGCGTGACCGCGAACTCGGTCTGCTCTTCGGCGGCCGGGGCGGCGGCGGCACCGCCGCCGGCTGGCGCCGCACCGCCCACGGGAGCGGCGGCGATCGTCACGTTGAACTTCGACTTGAACGACTCAATGAGGTCGGCGAGCTCGAGCACCGACATGTTGCCGATCGCCTCGAGGATGTCGTCCTTGCCCAGGGTTGCGTTTGCCATGTGTCCGTTCTCTCGACTGAATAGGTACGTGGTGACCCGACGCCGGCGCCCTATGTGAGCAGCCTCCGCCGGCTGCTCGTTACGCGCTTTCCTTTTGCTGCCGCAGTGCTTCGAGCGCTCCGACCCACATGTAGAGCAGCCCGTTGAGCGCGCCGACGAACGCTGCGAGCGGCGACTGCAACCCGGCCGCGAAATCGGCGAGCATCTGGTCCCTCGACGGAAGCGATGCCAGGTGCTTGACTTGCGCTCCGCCGATGGCCCGTCCTTCGAGCAAGCCTCCCTTGATCTCGGGCTTTTGCTCGTGTTCTTTGGCGAAATCGGCGAGCACTTTCGCCGCCGCCACGGGATCGCGGCCGACGACGACGCCGGTCGGTCCTTTGAGCTTGGTGCCGGCGAGACCGCTGTCGTTCACGGCCCGGAGCGCCAGGCTGTTCTTGATCACGACGTACTCGACGCCGGCACGACGGAAGCGGCGGCGGAGCTCCGTCATGTTCTTGACGTTGAGCCCGGTGAAGTCGGTGTAGTACAGCGCCGTGGCGCCTTTGATCTTCGTCGTCAGCTCGCTGACGAGTTGGTCTTTCTCCGCGCGTTTCATCGTCGGTTACCGGTACGGGGTGGTGTCGATGGCGACGCCGGGCCCCATGGTGCTCGAAATCGCGAGGTTCTTGATGTAGACGCCTTTCGACGCGGCCGGCTTGGAGCGAACGATCTGGTCCATGAACGCGGTGAAGTTTTCATTCAGCGCATCGGCGGTAAAGGAGACTTTGCCGATGGCGGCGTGCACGTTGCCCGCCTTGTCGACGCGGAACTCGATCTTGCCCGCCTTCACTTCCTTGACCGCGCGCGTGAGATCGAACGTCACGGTGCCGGCCTTTGGGTTAGGCATGAGGCCGCGCGGTCCGAGCACCCGGCCCAACTGTCCGACCTGGCCCATCTGGTCGGGAGTGGCGATGAGTACGTCGAACTCGAGCCAGCCGTCCTTGATTTTCTGCACGAGCTCGACGCCGACGGCATCCGCTCCAGCAGCTTCGGCCTCGCGCGCTTTCTCGCCGACGGCGATGACGGCGACGCGCACCGATTTGCCGGTGCCGGCCGGGAGCACGACGGTGCCGCGGACGACCTGATCGGCGTGGCGCGGATCGACGCCTAACCGGACGGCGACCTCGACCGTTTCATCGAACTTGGCGAACGCGTTCGTTTTCACGAGGTCGATCGCCTGACGCGCGGGCATGCTGCCGTTGCCGTTCTGCATGCGCTTGGCGGCGGCCGTGAACTTCTTGCCGTGGCGTCGCATCAGTCGCCCACCTCGACACCCATCGAGCGTGCGGCGCCGGCCACCATGGCCATCGCGCTCTCGATGGAATCGCAGTTGAGGTCGGGCAGCTTGATCTCGGCGATCTTCCGGACCTGCGCTTTGGTCAACTTGCCGACTTTGTTCCGGTTAGGCTGACCCGAACCGGACTCCAGGCCGAGTTCCTTCTTGATGAGGATCGCGGCCGGCGGCGTTTTCGTGATGAACGTGAAAGACTTATCCGAGAAGATCGTCAGCTCGACCGGCAGAATCGTGCCGGCCTGGGCTTGCGTCCTCGCGTTGAACTCCTTCACGAACGCCATGATGTTGATGCCGTGCGGTCCAAGCGCGGTGCCGACCGGTGGGGCCGGCGTCGCCTGGGCTGCCGGAATCTGCAGCTTGACGAAGCCAATCGCTTTTCGTGCCATCAGTACTCCGCTGTCGAATGCGCGAGGTCGTCGCGCGGTTCTGCCACGGTGTGTTTAGCGTCGCTGTGGTGGACGACGTGGAGAGGACTGGTCAGTAGCCTCTCAACTGCAAGTAATCCAGCTCGACGCTGGTGGGCCGGCCGAACAGGCTCACCGACACGCGAACCTTTCCTTTGTCCGCATACACTTCTTCGACGGTTCCGCTGAAGTCGCTGAACGGGCCTTCGGTGATCTCGACGGCCTGTCCGACCATGAACGGAATTTCTTCCTTGGGCTCTTCCGGCTCTGTCTCGTCCGCAATGCCTAACAGCCGATTGACCTCGTCGGGCCTGAGCGGCTGAGGAAAGCGGTCTTGCCCAACGAATTTGATCACGCCCTGGATGTTGTTGATGGTGTGGGCCGTTTCCTGGTCCATCACCATCTCCACGAGCACGTATCCCGGGTAGATCTTCCGTTCGACCGTCACTTTCTTGCCGTTCTTGATCTCGACGACTTCCTGCGTCGGCACGAGCGCCTGGCGGATCGCCCGTTCTTCAGCAGGCCGCGCGTCTTGTTCGATGCGGCGCTGGATGAGCGAGCGCACTTTGTTCTCGTGGCCGGCCGTCGTCTGGATCGCGTACCATCGATGCTGAGGAGCCATGCCGACGTTGCTCACTTGAAGAGAGACGGCACGCCGGACACCAGCACGCCCTGCAGAATGACGTCGAGCAGCGCGATGAACCCGGCGATGAGCAGCACGAAAATGATGACCGCGATCGTGTTCTTGCGAAGCTGAACACGATCGGGCCACGTGATCTTGCGCATCTCGACGCGGACGGCGGTGATGAAATCCGCAAAGTCCACCGCGCTCGTGCGAACCGCCGTGGTGAATTTCGTGACTGCTGCCGGCATTCTTACTTCGTTTCCTTGTGCACTGTATGCGTGTTGCACCGCGGGCAGTACTTCTTCCACTCGACCCGTTCCGGGTGCGTACGCTTGTTCTTCGCGGTGAAGTAGTTTCGATTCTTGCACTCGCCACAGGCGAGAATGATTTTTTCACGCGGCATGCGATACCTGCCTGTTGCTCGTTGCCGTTAGGCGTTACTTGATGATCTTGGTGACGACGCCGGCGCCGACCGTGCGCCCGCCTTCGCGAATGGCGAACCGCAGCCCCTCATCCATGGCGATCGGCGTGATCAGCGTGATCTCCATCTGGATGTTGTCCCCCGGCATCACCATCTC
>DASUHB010000008.1 GCA_036273715.1 Gemmatimonadaceae bacterium | reverse complement strand
AGGCAGTGCCAGAACGCGTCGTCAAGGGGAGCTCTTCCGTGCGTCCCCAATTGCCGTGATCCAAGCAATGAACTCGCTGTGTCGTAGACGATACCGCCCAAGAATGTCTGCTCGTAATGCGATCAGATCACGGCGAGCAGCCGCGACGAATCCGTCGCGGTCCGTCTCGAGCACACCAGATGCGGCAGCTTTCGCGTTGAGTTCGGTGTCGCTCGGCCAAACACGCTCGATGACACTCTCGGCAACAATCGAGCGGAGTTGCGCCCGATAGTTCAGTCGTATTGGGTCCGGCCGCCCCATTGCTTCCCTGAGAACCGCGAACTGTCCGCATGACCGTTCGTAGGCCCATTCAAATACGTCTCGCAGCAGGGCGACGTCGGTGCGCTCGTAAACGGCCAGTATGCCCTCCGTGTAGCTCTGCTCCGGCACATCTACGAAGGAGAGCGGACACAGGTTCGCTTTGACGAGGGAGATGTTTGCCGCCAAGCGCGACGTCCTTTTGTTGACGTCTCGAAATGGCTGCAGGTATGGGAGGTGGACCATGACAAAGAAGGACTGCTCTAGCGGGTCCGGTATCGCACGTGTCTTCGCAAGAATTTTGTCGAACTGCTCGTCGATAAGCTGAGGGATCGCGATAGGTGTGTAAACCGAAGTGCCGATCGCAACAGGACGAGACCGTAGGCGACCCTCGTCGTCCAGATCGTCCAACAGATTCTCCGCGAGTAGCGCGTGCAGATTCAGGACGGTACGTCGATCGAACTCGATTTCCTCCGCGTTCTCCACCAAGAACTCGATGGCGGCCTTGTGATTGAGGATCATCTGGCGATCGATGTCCGATGCACCCTCAGGTTCGCGTCCCGCGCTGATCAACTCTTCCGTATCGATTCGGCTGTACTTGTTTCCCTCTAATCGGCTCGATCCCCAGGACAGATCGATAACGAGGCGCTGCATTATGTCCCGGGCGTACGTTCCAGCGGGCTGTCCCGCGAAAGCTGTTGTGCCAAGTTGCGTTAGACGTTGTCGTGCCGCCGTTGGGATATACCACGTACGGCCCGGGTCGTAACCATCAAGGAATTGCGCGCGATATGTAACTGGCAGTCTCTGGCTGCGGTGCTGTCGTATCAACGCCAAGACGGCCGCAGCCTCCCTCGATAAGGGAATCTCGGCTGTCGGATTCGAGCGGGCGTTCTCGTTGGGCGGAAGCCAGTATTCCTTTTTAGCGCCGCTCGCGGATGAACTGGCGGTTGATCTTGTGTCGCCGTTCTCGGGCGTTAATAGGACCTCCGGCGGCGTGGACACAGCGACATAATGGGGATCTCGACCCTCGTGACTCGCGGTCACAACCCCCTGTTTCGCAAGTTCTTTGAGTCGGCGACCCAATGTGCTGTACGCAACGAGATGGCCCGTCCGCGAATGATGCGCTGCGCGCAATTCCGTTTGCCTGAGGCCATCAGGAAACGCCTTCAGGGTCTCGAGAACCTCTTCGCGCTCTCTGGCGACAGCAACGCGACTTCTTTTCGGCATGAGGTCCGATATCGCGGTGTTAGATACAAGCTCGACAGCACGTGCCCGAAGATCCCCCGACGCGGAGGCGTTCGGGCACGCAGCTTAGCCAGCTACGTCTGAATTACTTCTCCACAAAATACGGAGAATATCCGTAAAAGTAAGGCGTTCCTCCTAATCCTCCATAAACTAGCCGAATTATATGGAGAATCGGCCAGGAATACGGCTGATCGCCGTATTTCATTACCTGCCTGGAGGCCACAACCAGCCCGCACCGGAAACCCGGCGCAAAGCTACAACGTGTAACTTTGCGTCCCGGATAGAAGAAGAAAAAAGGCGGACGCGGTTCACCACCGCGTCCGCTTCCAGTCGCGCCCAATTATCCGGCTTCTCCCGCCGCGCCCGGACCGACCTAACTTCTCATTCGGCGACTCGTGGGCTTTGTCTTCGATCCGAAGCGTTCACTGCCGTATCGACCTGCCGCAGCCCAGCCTTCCGCTACTGCCGCTCGCCGACGATCGGGTGCACGTTCCGCCCCCGCATCCTGTCGTTGAATGCTGTGACGTCGGTCTTCAGAAACTGTGCAACCTGCCCCTTGATCGTCTGCACCTGCCCGTGAAGCAACTCGGCGACCTGCTTGGCCTGATCCGTCGGCGCTGCATCGGAGCGCTGGACCTCATCCGCCAGGTACATCAACTTTTCCGCTAACATCGGCGGCCAGCGGACGTCGTCCTGTCCGCGACCCGTCACCTTCATCTGGAAGAGCTGCTGCTCGACGTTCACCAACTTGTCGCGCAGCGAATCGCTCGCGCTCCGAACGTCCGCCATCGTCGAATCGTTGCCGGCAAGCGTGTGCAACCCCGCGAGCTGCGCCCGTACCACTTCCATCGCATTGATCTGATCGACGACGTCGTTGATGTCGGCGTAGAGCCCGCGCGTGAGCGCTGCCTGCGCGGCAATGCTTTGCTCAGTGCCGCCCGATGCGGGATCCTGGAGCACCGTGAGCTTCTGCGTGTCGTGCAGATCGTCGACGGCAACAGTGACCGTGTACGTGCCGGGCGGCTCGAGTAGCGCGAAACGCCCGACGTCCGGCGCCGGAATGCCCGACGCCTTCACCTGGAACCAGTTCTGGCCTAACGGACTCGCCCGCAGCTTCGCCTCCTTCGTGGCATCGCCGTATAGATCCCACTGGATGCGGTTGAGCCCCACGTGCGGCCTCACCTTCATCGTGCGCACGACGGCGCCCGAGTTGTCGGCAATCGTCACCTTCGCGCTGTCGGTGCTGTCTTTGCGCGCCGTCTTGAGCCAGAAGTCGAGCGTCGCGCCGTCCGCCGGATTTTTTCCGGCAACGATGTCATCGAGCTCCGTCGCCGGCTCGGCCACCTCACGATATCGATACTGCGGCCGCGGCTCGAGCAGCGCGAGCGGCTTCTCGGTGAGCTGCGCGTTCCATTGGTGCAGCGGCGATAGGTCGTCGAGAATCCAGAAGCCGCGGCCGTACGTGCCGATCACCAGATCCTGGAAGTGCGGCTGCACCGTGACACCGTACACCGGCGCGTGCGGCAACCCGCTTTGCAGCGGCGTCCAGTTGTTGCCGGCATCGAAGCTCACGTACATGCCGCCTTCGGTCCCGAGATACAGCAGACCTTTTCTCGCCGGATCCTCGTAAATGGTATGCGCGTACGACAGCGGCGACTTGGCGATGCCGCGCGTGATCAGCGTCCAGCTCTTGCCCCAGTTCGTGGTTCGGTAGACCCACGGATCGAAGTCGTTCACCTGGTGTCCGTCGATCGCCATGTACGCGGTGCCCGGTGTGAACCTCGACGGCTCGATGCTCGACACTGTGCCTAACTTTGGATACCCGCTCGGCAAATTGGTGACGTTAGACCAGGATTTGCCGCCATCGCGCGACAACTGGACGAGCCCGTCGTTCGTGCCCACCCACAGCTCGCCCTTCGCCAGCGGCGACTCGGCGATCCAGTAAATGACGTCGGCGTATTCGACGCCGATGTTGTCCGGCGTCAGGCCGCCGGAGATGCCCTGCTTCGACGTGTCGTTGCGCGTGAGATCGGGACTAACGACGTCCCAGCTCTGGCCGCCGTTGGTCGTGCGGTGCAGCACCTGCGAGCCCGTGTACACGGTGTTGTGGTCGTGTGGCGAAATCATGAGCGGGAAATTCCACACGAAGCGGTACTTCACCATGTCCGCCGGTGCACCGGCGACGTTCTCGGGCCACACTTCCACGTTGTTGATGATGTGCGTGGCCACGTTGTAGCGAACGACGATGCCGCCGATCGCGCCGGACCCCGACGCGCTCGACCAGACGAGATTCGAATCGACCGTATCGGGAATCGCGAAGCCGCTCTCGCCGCCGCCGACGCTGCGCCACTCGCCGCGCCAGATCCCGCCGTCGGCGCCGAGCTTCGAGTTGCTCGGCCCCATGTACGACGTCCCGTCCTGTTTATTGCCGTACACGTCGTAGGGAACGCGATTGTCCACGGTGACGTGATATACCTGCGCGATGGGCAGTTGCACGCGCAGAAAGTTCTTCCCGCGGTTCATCGTGATCGCCACGCCGCCATCGTGCGCGACGGCGAACCGGTTTCCGTTAGTCGGATCGATCCAGATGTCGTGGTGATCGCCGCGCGGGAACTGATCGCCCTGCAGATCGATCATGGTGACGCCGCCGTCCAGCGTCTTCGTGAAGTCGGACGCCAGAAAGTACACCTCGTCGGCGTTGTCGGGCATGACGTCCATGCGGGAGTAGTACGCGGTGCGCCCCATGGGCTGCAGGTCGCTGTTGATGAGCTTCCACGAGGCACCGGCGTCATCCGAGCGCCACAGACGCCCGGTATCGGTGGGCGCGCCGTGCCACGGAATGCCGTCGCCGGTCTCGATCTGCGCGTAAATGCGCTGCGTGTTGGCCGGGCTCAAGCCTAACGTCACTTTGCCGACGGGCCGAGTGGGGAGGCCGTGGCCCGTTAGGCGTGACCAGGTGGTCCCGCCGTCGGTCGACTTCCAGATGCCGCTGCCCGCGCCGCCGCTCTCGCGGCCCCACGTGTGCGTCGCGATCTGCCACGTGCTCGCGTACAACGTCCGCGAATTCTTCGGGTCGAGCAGCACGTCCACCGCGCCCGTCGAATCATTCACGAACAGCACCTTCTCCCACGTCTTGCCGCCGTCGGTCGTGCGGAACACCCCGCGATCCGCCTCCGGACCGTACGTGGTGCCGAGTGCCGCGACGTATACACGGTTGGGATCGGATGGATCGATGGTGATGCGCGAGATGCGTCCCGTGTTCTCGAGTCCCGCGCGCGACCATGTTTTGCCGGCGTCCGTCGACCGGAACATGCCCCAGCCGACCGACACGTGGCTCCGCAAATACGGCTCGCCGGTGCCGACGTACACGACATTGGGATCGGACGGCGCGACCGCGATCGATCCGATGGATTGCACCGGCTGATCGTCGAAAATCGGCGTCCAGTGCGCTCCGCCGTCAGTGCTCTTCCAAACGCCGCCGCTTGCGGCGCCGGCGTAGTACGTGTTCGGATCGCCGGGCACGCCCGCGATCGCGTCGGTGCGATTGCCTTCGGGGCCGATGAAACGCCACTTGAGCGTCGCAAGAAAGGCAGAGTCGGGGGCGGCGCCGTTGGCCGCCTCCGCCGCATTCGCAGCTTTCTCTGACTTCCTGGCTCGTGATTTCGATTGCTGAGCGTGCGCCGAGACAGCGATGGCCACGAGGAGCGGGACGGCCGTGGCCAGGCGCAGGGCAGTGCGGATGGAGCGCGACATCGAGCGAACCTCGAGGATGGATGTGGGCGGGAACGAGCAACAGCGGCAATCACTAACTATGGATGATGCGAGCGCAACTGCGTGAGCACGGCGCCGAGCGAGTCGATCTGCTTGCCGTATGCCGACCAGTCTCCGGCGCGCTGCGCGGCGATCGCCCGATCGTAGTGCGACTGCGCCTGTTCGATCAGCGACGCGACGCCCGCGGATGGCGCCGGCGCCTTGCCGTTAGGCGGCGGCGCGGCGGCCGTGCCCTCCGCCTGCTGCGCCGACACCGCGATCGTCGCGCCGTTGCCGAACATCGCGTCGAGCGCCTGGTCGAGCGTCTCGCCCATCACCACGCGATCGCCGCTCGCCACTACCACCCGCTTCATTTCGGGAATCGATCCGCCCGCCGCACGCAGAAAAAGCGGCTGCACGTAGATCAATGACTCCTCGATCGGGATGACCAACAGCTCGCCGCGGATCACCTCCGAACCGCGCTGGTCCCACAGCGTGATCTGGCGCGAGATGTCGGTGTCCTGATTGATGCGGTTCACAATCTGCTTCGGTCCGTACACGAGGCTCTGCTTCGGGAACCGATACACCATCAGCTGGCCGTAGTGCGCGCCGTCCATGCGCGCCACCATCCACGCTGCCAGGTTGTCCTTCCCGCGAGGCGTGAAGGGCGTCATGTAGATGAACTCCTCCTTCTGCTCACCGGGCAGGCGCATGATCATGTGCCGCATGTACGGCGTGCCATTGTTCTGCTGCTCCGGCTCGGGAATGTCCCACTGATCCTCGCGGTGATAGAACGCAACCGGATCGTCCATGTGGTACGTCGCCTGGAGCGCGGCCTGGATGCGGAACAGCTGTCCGGGATAGCGCATGTGGCGTTTGATGTCGGCGGGCATCTTCGACATCGGTTGGAAGATCCCGGAGAAAATATTCTCGTACGTGCGGATCACTGGGTCATTCGGGTCGATGACGTACGCCGTGAGCGCGCCGGAGAATGCGTCGATGGTCACCTTGACGCTGTTGCGCATGTAGTCGATGTCCTGCACCGGCTTGGCGTACGGATAGCCGCCGTTCGTGGTATAACCGTCGAGGACCCATTTCAGTTTGCCATCGTCGGTGACGACGATGTACGGCTCGCTGTCGAACGACAGGAACGGCAGCGCCGTGGAAACACGGTCCATGATGTTGCGGTGGTACATGATCCGTGCGGCGCCGGTGATGTCGTCGGAGAACAGGATCTGCAGCGACCCGAACTGCATGGCGTAGAGCGCCCGGCGCAGGAAGGAGCCGACCGGGACCCCGCCGGTGCCCGAATACGAGGTGTAGATGTTCTGTTCGCCTAACGGGTAATCGAACTCCTTCTGCTTCGTGTCCACGAACACGTACTGCTCCGCGGCCTGACCGTAGTAGATCTGCGGCTGCGTGACCTTGATGTTCACGGTCGACACGGGCGGCACGTCCTTGATGAACAGCACCGGCAGCCCTTCGTCGGTCACCTGGTTCACGGGCGCCATGGTGATGCCCATGCCGTGTGTGAAAGTCAGCCGGTTGTTGATGAACGTCTGCGTGGGCAGAGACGACGAGTTGAGCTCGCGCACCGAGAGGTGCACCTGCCGGTAGTCGCCGTCGATGACGTAGCGGTCGTCGTTCACCGACATGAAGTCATAGTACGTGCGGATTTCCTGCAGCTGTTTGAAGGTCTGCTGGAGGAGATCGCGTTCCCAGAGCCGCACGTTGTTGATGGTCGGCACGTTGGCCTTGATGTCGGCCATGGTGAGCGTCGCCTCGCCGCTCAACGAGCGCGTCTGCACATCGTCGAGTCCCCAGGCGGCGCGCGTCGCCGCGATGTGATACCGGAGGTACGGCGTCTCCTTGTCCAACTCGTTCGGCACGACGACCAGCTTCTGCACCGCCAGCGGCAGAATCCCTCGGCCCACGATGCCGACAGCGGCATAGAGGATCGCTGCAATCGCCAGCCACCGGAGCGTCCGGCCGCGCACCGCGCCGTAAATCACGAGTCCCATGGCGATCAGCGCGACGATGGCCGACAGCCGTGTGGCCGGCAGGACGATGTGCACATCGGTATAGCTCGCGCCGACTAACGGACCGGTGGTCGAGTACAGCAGCTCGGAGGTGTTGACGATCCACAGCTGCGCGGCAAACAGCAGCGCAAGCACGGCCGCGAGCGCCGCGAGATGCACCTCGGCCCCGCGGTCGGCGGGCCCGTGATGCGAGCCGAGCGGGATCTGGCCGCGCAGCGCGTACACGGCGCCGGCGCCGACGAGCGACAAGATCACGAGCACGACCGCGAGCCCCAACACATCGGACAGGGCGGGCAAGCGGAACATGTAGAAGCTGATGTCCCGTCCGAAGAGCGGATCGGATGTGCCAACGTGCGCGCCGTGGAATGCCTGGACGTAGGTCATCCAGTTGGCCGCCATGTAGACGCCGATCAGGAACGCGATGACTAACGGTACGACCCACGAGAGCCGCATGATCAGGCCGGACACATCCACCAGTTCCTGTGACGTGCGCTGCGTGTAGAGCGTGGGTGCCTTCCCGGTGCGGCGCGCGGCGAGCCGGAAATTGCCCGCGAGCACCGCGTAGGAGACGACGCCGCCGAGCACGAACAGGACGATGTGCCACGTGAGCGACGTCACGTACACTGTCGTGAACCCGAGCTGGCGGAACCAGAGCCAGTCGGTGGCGAAGCTCACGAGCCACGGTATGACGACGAACACGAACAGGGCGGCGGCGACGATGGCGAACATGACCCGTCGCGCCACGGGTGGCACGGGTGGGCGGGGTCCGATGCGGCCGGATCGGATATCGAAAGGCATGGTCATGACGTACAACATGGCACAAAGCCCGGTTTTGCACCAATTTCTGCGTGACCCGCCGGCGGACGTTAGGACCCGGCCCTGGTGTCGATAACACCAAACACAGCGACCGCTGGTGTCGTGACATGACGGTCGACGTGCCTGGCCATCACAAAGGACAACGCCGCCACCATGCGATGTCGTGGCGCCTATCCGATTTGCGCCGCTCAGCCCTGATAGATTCGTTCGCTGATCTTCGAGGAGACTGAAATTGTCGTGTCGTCAGGCAGCTTCAGTTGTCGCGGGCTGTCGGCACAGTGACTCTGGTCTCCGTCCGGCAACGTGGGTTCGCAGACCGGCGTGTGCTACGGCCAAGGCCCACGAGCGGCGACGCATTGGACATCCGCGGCCGATCGTGCTAGCGTCAAGCCATGAGTGATCTGAGCAATTGGGAGGCCGACCACCCAGGCGTGTCTCCAGAGTGGTGGCGCGATCGGAAGCCCCACTTCCCGATCCGCGCGTACAAGGCGTTCGAACACTTCCACGACCGGCTGTGGGTCTACCGGAATCAGCAGACGGAAGAGCATCTGCATGATGTGAAGCTCGCCGTGGAGTCGCTCATCGCGGCGATCAACCAGGTGACGGACGTGAGGCTGAAATTGGTGCGCGTGCAGATCGGCGTCGCGCACAAGTATCCGAACCTGCTCAGGGCGCTCCACAATTTCCTGGCGATCCTCCAGCCACACGTAGTGCCCGAGGGGTATCGGGACATCTAGCCATCCGGCCTAACGCAGCAACGAAGCTGCGTCGACGAGTGGTTTGCGACCGACAAGTACCGTCACAACTCTAGCCGCGGCCAATGCGGCGGCGCGGGCTCAAATGTGCCTCCGCAAATCGTGTCCGATGCGTACGTTCGCTGGTGAATGGCGTCTAACGCAACTTGCGCCCGAACTCGGGTTCGGACGCAGCTTGCTTGTCTTCGTCGTTGGATGTCTGGTCGTTACGGCATGCGCACGGCGTCACGTCAGCGGCGATTCTGACTAGGACAGCTTCCTTACGCCTAACGAGCGGAGGCTGGTCGCGTTCATTCTCTCGCCGACAAGCTGGTCGCGCGGCACGATACAAGAGCGGAACGCCGCGTAATGCAGCGTCCCGCTTCCAGTTGGCCCTCCTGGTCTCGAACCAGGACTCGCCTGATCCAAAGGGGCCCGTTAGGAACTCAAAATCAAGCAACTCGCTGCCAAATCGCGAGGCCGTGACGTCCGCTGCCGGAGTTTCACGCCGAGAGTGTCGTAGAATGCCTGCCAGGTCCGACCCGCCGAGCAACTCGCACTGTGGTCGTTCTGCTTTCGCTCCGTGTCGAGCTGAGTTCGTCGTTATAACACCGCCAGCCGGTGCGGCCAAACCTCGTGGTACGATGATGCGCCATCGCCGATTCCGCCTTACTGGTTAGGCGCTCCACTCTGGACCGGCGCGCGCTCATTCTCGGTTGGGAACGGTTTGGGCGGATACGGGCCGGCGAGCTTGCCATACGCGCTCGCCCAGAAGTCCGGCGGACCTTCGCTCTCCACCACGCGGTTGTGAACCGGCTTGACGGCGCGCTTGAGGTAGGCGGCGATGGCCCAGAGGTCGGCATCGTCCATGTGTCGCCAGTCGGGCCACGGCATTGGAGGCGCAAGGTACCGCGGATGCGCCGGGAAATTTCCCTGGCCGGGTGTCATCGACGTGATGTCGACATCCGGCGTGTCCTCGGGGCGCAGACCATAGCGAAGCGCGTTGAAAATCTGGCGCTCGGTGAATCGTCCGAGCCCGGTCTCGTTGTCGGGCGTGAGGTTGCGCGGGTACGTCTTGAAGCAAGGCTTGGCGTCGGGATGGACCACGTTGCACGCGCCAACCGCGAACACCTGGTCGTCGGACATCTTTCCGGCAAGCCATCCCGGCGCGGACGGATCATCCAAGCCGCCGTGGCAGCCGCCGCAACCATGGGACAGCACGCCTTGACGGCCGCGTGCTATCAGAGCCATCGCGGACGTGTCCGGCGGTGTGGGACCGGCCACCCGACCGGACTTGGCGGCGCGTGCGCCAATGAGAACTGCTGCCGCGAAAAGCGGCATCGATGCAAGGATCCAGCGGGACGACATGCGCGAGCGCGTCATTGGCGGCCTCCCCCTAGAAGTTGAGTTCGAGAACCCCCATCATCCCTTCGTCCTCATGGTCGAGGATATGACAGTGGTACATCCACTTCCCCGGAAAATCGTCGAAGTGCACGACGATCCGCAGCGAGGAGTGACCGGGCACATTCACCAGATCCTTCCAGCTCGGAAACGGCTCCGGCACACCGTCCCGGTCGAGCACCTGAAATCGGAATCCGTGGAGATGGAAGGGATGATCCATGCCGACGACGTTCTGAATTTCCCAGATCTCCGTAGTGCCGAGGCGACCGTGCAGGTCGACGCGATTCGCATCCATCTTTCGTCCGTCGATCATCCCTTGCGACATCACGATCACGCGGCGCATCGCGACATGCGTGGTGTCCAGCGGAGGCACGTAGCGAAGGAGGGTGGGGATGGGAATCGCCGGCGCGGCCGGCGCGTGGCTCACGACGAGGGACAGCAGTGACCGTGTGCTGTCCCAGTCGGCGGGTCGTGTCTGCGGCATGTACCGGTCGTACGGAAGATCATTGAGCGGCGTGCGCTCGCCGGGCATCGATCCGCCTCGAACCAGTGCTTCGATACGTCCGCTATTGGCGACCACGACGTCGTGGATTAGCACCGGGTGCGCGAACAGGCCGCCATCGCTTCCCACGTGAATGAGCTGCGCTCCCGGCAACGACAACCGATACACGCGTGAGGCTGACGCGTTGATGATCCGCCAACGTTGCACACCACCCGGACGGATCTGGATTGTGGGCATCACCTGGCCATTCACCATGAGCACGTTTCCTTCGCGTCCGTTCTCGAGGTCGACCTCCGCTTGGATGGATCCGGAGTCGGGGAATGAGATCGCACCGTGTGCGTCGAAACGATTGTCCGAGAGGATGAGCACTTTGTCGGGGATGCCGAGCGCCGCAAGCGGATCGTCGCGCGCGCGGACGATCATTGCGCCGAAGAGCCCCTTTGCCACCTGGTACGACGACCGGGCCTCAGGGTGCGGGTGGTACCAGTAGGTTCCCGCGTATCCCGCCGGGATTCGGAAGGTGTACACGTAGGTCGATCCCGGCGGGACTGGGAACAGGGGACTCCCATCTGCGCTCGCGGGAAGATGCAGTCCGTGCCAGTGGACGGTGGTGGTTTGGGGCAGGTGGTTGTGGAAGTGGACGACGACGCTGTCTCCCTCGCGCACTTCGAGCGTCGGGCCGGGCACCATGCCGTTGTATGCGTAGACGTCGACCAGGGGACCACCAGGCATGAGGTGCAGGTGTGCCGGCGCGGCGGTGAGGTCGACGTCCACCAACCCGGGCACCGTGGAGCGATTTCGCAGTGTGGGTGGCTGGCGAAGGGTGTCGGGGGCGGTCGCGTGGCCCGGCTGTGGCCGAGTGGCCATTGACGCGAACCGAGCGTCGAGGGGGATCAGCAGCACCATCGCCGCGGCGAGCACGGCGTCCACAGTGCGCATGGGGCACCAGGGTACGGCTCTCCGGTGGAAAAGTCCAGCGCTCCTAGCGGCAGGCAGCAAAGAGCCCGACCCCAAGCGGCGTTGGTCGGGCCATTTCAGTTGCCCCTCCTGGGCTCGAACCAGGACTCTCCTGATCCAGAG
>DASUHB010000007.1 GCA_036273715.1 Gemmatimonadaceae bacterium | reverse complement strand
CGGCAAGCGTCCGCTCAAGTCGCTGTCCGACATGCTCAAGGGGAAGCAGGGGCGGTTCCGCCAGAACCTCCTCGGCAAGCGCGTCGACTACTCCGGCCGGTCGGTGATCGTGGTGGGTCCGGAACTGCGCCTTCATCAGTGCGGTCTGCCGAAGGCGATGGCGCTTGAATTGTTCAAGCCGTTCATCATTCACAAGCTCGTCGAGAAGGGAATCGCCGAGACGGTGAAGCGCGCCAAGAAGATCGTGGAACGCGAGAGCCCCGAGGTCTACGAGATCCTCGAAGAGATCATCCGCGACCACCCGGTGCTCCTCAACCGCGCGCCGACGCTCCATCGGTTAGGCATCCAGGCGTTCGAGCCGGTGCTGGTCGAGGGCAAGGCCATTCGCATCCACCCGCTCGTCTGCGCAGCGTTCAACGCCGACTTCGACGGCGACCAGATGGCGGTGCACGTGCCGCTGTCGTTCGAGTCGCAGCTCGAGTCGCGGTTGCTGATGCTGTCGTCGAACAACATCCTCAAGCCGTCGGACGGCCGCCCCGTGGCGGAGCCCAGCCAGGACATCGTGCTCGGCTGCTACTTCCTGACCAAGGGTCCGTTGGATTTCGAGGCGCGGCTCAAGAACGCCCCGCGCTTCTCGACGCTGGCCGAAGTGGAAATGGGCCTTGCGTTAGGCAACGTCCAGTTCCAGAGCCCCGTGCGGTACCTGGTGCGCGATGCCCGCGGCGCACGCTGGGTGGACACGACCGTCGGACGCGTGCTGTTCAACAGCATCGTCCCGCCGGCGTTGGGCTTTCAGAACCGCGAGATGAAAAAGAAGGCGCTCTCGGAGCTCGTGTTCGAGGCCTACCGCAAGGAAGGACTCGCCAGCACCGTGCAGTTCCTCGACCGTCTCAAGGAGTTCGGGTTCCGCCACGCCACCATGGGCGGCGTCTCGATCGGCATCGAAGACCTCGAGATCCCGGGCGAGAAGACCACGCTCCTGCAGGAGGCCGAAGCGCGCGTCGAGCGGTTCCAGCGCGCCTATCAGACCGGCAACATCACCAACGGCGAGCGCTACAACAAAGTCATCGACACGTGGACGCACGCCAATAACGACGTCGCCGACGCGATGGTGAAAACCATGGCCAAGGCGAAGAACGGCTTCAATCCGGTGTTCATGATGTTCGACTCCGGATCCCGCGGGTCGCGCGACCAGATCCGGCAGCTTGCCGGCATGCGCGGTCTCATGGCCAAGCCGCAAAAGAAACTCACCGGCGGTATCGGCGAGATCATCGAAAGCCCGATCAAGTCGAACTTCCGCGAAGGCCTGTCCGTGCTCGAGTACTTCATCTCCACGCACGGTGCACGAAAGGGTCTGGCCGACACGGCGCTCAAGACGGCCGACGCCGGCTACCTCACGCGTCGCTTGGTGGACGTCGCGCAGGACGTGACGATCACCGAGGAAGATTGCGCGACGATCCTGGGACTCGAGGTCGGCGCCTTGAAGGAAGGCGAAGACATCATCGAGCCGCTGTCGGAGCGCATCGTCGGTTGCGTCGCCGCCGAAGACGTCGAGGATCCCCACGAGATCGATGAGTTGGGACGGCGCACGCTGCTCGCCGAAGCCGGCCAGCTCATCGACGAAGAGATGTCGCGTGCCATCGAAGACGCCGGCATCGAAACCGTTCGCATTCGCTCCGTGCTCACGTGCGAAGCGAAGCGCGGGCTGTGCCGCATGTGCTATGGCCGCAACCTGGCCACCATGGGTATGGTCGATTTGGGCGAGGCGGTCGGCATTCTGGCCGCGCAGTCGATCGGCGAGCCGGGCACGCAGCTCACACTGCGCACGTTCCACATCGGCGGCACCGCTGCTCGTATCGCCGAGCAGACGGCGCGGAAGTCGAAAGTGCCGGGCGTGGTCGAGTTCGGCGAACGGCTGTCGCACGTTACCAATCCCGAGGGACAGAAGATCGTCACCTCGTACGAGGGGGAAATCACCATCCGCGCGTCCACCGAAAAGAACGCGCCGGTAGTGTCGCGCTTCCAGGTTCCGTTAGGCGCATACCTCATGGTCGAGGATGGCGCCGAGATCCGGCGCGACCAGGTAGTGTTCACGTGGGATCCGTACACGAACCCCATCATCGCCGACGTCGACGGCACGATTCGCTTCGTCGACATCGTCGAGGATGAAACGGTGACCGAGGAGCTCGACGAGCTCACCGGGTTGCGCCAGCGGGTGATCATCGAGGACCGCGAGAAGAAGTTGCACCCGCACATCGAGATCGTGCAGGAGAAGGGCGGGAAGGAGAAGCGCGTCCGTGACTTCGTGATCCCGGTGGGCGCACAGCTCACGGTGGAAGACGGAGAGAAAATCGCCGCGGGCAGCATTCTCGCCAAGATCAGCCGCGAAGCGTACAAGACGCGCGACATCACGGGCGGTCTGCCGCGTGTCGCCGAGTTGTTCGAGGCGCGGCGGCCGAAGGATCCGGCCACGATCTCGGAGATCGATGGCGTGGTCCGGTTCGGCGAGATCAAGCGCGGCAAGCGCGAGATCTTCGTCCAGCCGCTCAAGTTAGGCGACGGCAACCAGGCCGTGGTCGACGACAGCCAGGCGGCGCAGCTCTACGAGGTGCCGGCCGGCAAGCACTTGCGCGTGCACGAGGGCGACCGCGTGCGCGCCGGCGACCGTCTGTCGGAAGGTCCGGTGAACCCGCACGACATCTTGCGGATCAAGGGACCGCGCGCGGTGCAAGAATATCTGTTGAACGAGGTCCAGGAGGTGTACCGGCTGCAGGGCGTGAAGATCAACGACAAGCACATTGGCGTGATCGTCCGTCAAATGCTGCAGAAGGTGCGTATCCTCGATCCGGGCGACACCGAGTTGCTCGAAGGCGAGCACGTGGACAAGGGCACGTTCCGCGAGGTCAACGACCGGGCGCAGAAGAAGTCGCACCAGCCGGCCACCTCGGAACCGCTGCTGCTCGGCATCACGAAGGCGAGCCTCACCACACAGTCGTTCATTTCGGCCGCGTCGTTCCAGGAAACCACCCGCGTCCTAACGGACGCGGCAATTCGCGGCGCCCGGGACGACTTGTTGGGACTCAAGGAGAATATCATTATCGGACACTTGATTCCCGCGGGTACCGGGCAGTATCGGTATAGCGATGTCGAAATCGAAGGCGTGGAGCCGCCACCGCAGCCCGAGGTGCAATCGGCTCTCACCGAAGCTCCATTCGCTCCGCTGCTCACGAGTACCGCGAGCGCGATTCCGTCACCGTTCCCCTTGGGCGGCGACGAATAGCGGAGGAATGAGCGCAGGAACTGGCAAGTCTCGGCCCGGGCGACCTACGGTTGTCCGGGCCGTCTTGTTCGCCGGCCATGTGTGCCGGATGCATGAGCAGTCGACCAACTCTTACCGGAGGGTCTCATGCGCGGATCTGTTGTCGGATTCATTGGAGTGGGAGCGGTCGCGGTTGCGTTCGCGGTACCGGTGCGGAGCTCGGCGTCCGTGCGCGATGGACGGCCGAAGTGCGGCGGCCACGGTTGGGCGCTCAACCAGCTCGACACGTCGCACATCTATGACGTGGATGTGGATCAGCAGGCGGTGCCGGAGCGCGGCAATCCGCAGATTCCGTGGCCCGGCACCATAGGTCAGAACTACAATGGTACGGCCGAGGCCGACATGAAGCTGTCGGGCGATGCTTCAGTGGTTGGCAAGTTCGTGGTCGACACGATGGGTTGCGTCGACTCCTCAACCTTCAAGGTGGTCTCCACGAGCGACTCGGCGTTCACACAGTCAGTCGAGAGGATGCTGCCGAAACTGAGGTATGAGCCGGCGAAGAAGGATGGGAAGAAGGTGCGGAGCTGGGTGCTTTGGAAGTTCGCCTTCTACCGGCGGCACGGATCCGAGGCGCCAATTGGACCGTGATCGGTAAGAAAGCACATCTCAAGTAGTTGACACACTTTTCCGGGCGGTCTAACTTTATCGTTCTCTACCGCCCGTGGGGCGGCTTCGTTCGCGCTACAGAGGTTATGCCGACTATCAATCAGCTTGTCCGGCGCAGTCGCCAGGACGTCGAAAAGAAAGAGAAGGCGCCGGCGCTCCGGGGAAATCCGCAGAAGCGCGGCGTCTGCACGCGCGTATACACGACGACGCCCAAGAAGCCGAATTCTGCGTTGCGGAAGGTGGCTCGTGTGCGGCTCACGAACGGGTTCGAGGTCACGGCCTACATTCCCGGTGAAGGGCACAACCTGCAGGAGCACTCCATCGTGCTCATTCGCGGTGGACGCGTGAAGGACCTGCCGGGCGTGCGCTATCACATCGTGCGGGGGACGCTCGACGCGTCGGGCGTGAATGGCCGCAACAAGAGTCGCTCCAAGTACGGCGCGAAGAAGCCCAAAGCTGGTGCGGGAGGTCGCAAGTGAGCCGTCGCCAAAAGTCCATCAAGCGCCCGGTGCTCGCCGACGCGCGCTACGATAGCCAGACCGTTTCGAAGTTCATCAACACGCTCATGCTGCAGGGGAAGAAGTCGACGGCGGAGCATATTTTTTATGGCGCGATGGACCTCGTAGAATCGCGCACGGGCCAGCCGGGCGTGAACGTGTTCAAGCAAGCCTTGCAGAACTTGAAGCCGGTGGTCGAAGTGAAGAGTCGTCGCGTCGGCGGCGCGACGTATCAGGTACCGGTCGAAGTGCGTCCCGAGCGTCGCACCGCGTTGGCGATGCGCTGGCTGATGCAGTTCTCGCGCGATCGCAACGAAAAGTCGATGGCCGAGAAGCTGGCAGCCGAGGTGGTGGCGGCGTCCAAGGGCGAAGGCAATGCGATGAAGAAGAAGGACGACACGCACCGCATGGCCGAAGCAAACAAGGCCTTCGCGCACTATCGCTGGTAATAGACTGACGCCGCGGGCAAAACCCCGCCGGCATCGCTCGAAAACCGGGGGCACCGGACAACCGGATGCCCCCGTTCTGTCGTCACCGTTCTCCGCCTAACGCTAGAACAACGGCGCTCCGGGCCTGGGGCCGTGCACCTCGTAGCCGGCCGGCGGCTCCGCGCCCAACAGGTAGCGGACGAAATAGTCCCAGCGTCGCCGGATCATGTAGGGCTCGTTCCCGAAGCCGTGGCGCCGGTTAGGCAGCGCGATCAGGTCGAAATCCTTGTTGTGCTTGATCAACTCGTTCACCAGGAGCAGCGAGTTGTACGGCGGTACGTTGTTGTCGGTAGTGCCGTAGGCGATCAAGAGCTTGCCCTTCAGGTTCGCCGCCATGTTCTCGTTCGCCTGGTCGTCGTAGTTGCTCGTGCCGTCCGGCTTCTTCACCAACAACCCCTGCCACTTCTCGCCCCAGTCGTCCTCGTATTCGCGGTTGTCGTGGTTGCCTGCCTCCGACACGCCCACCTTGAAGAAATCCGGATACCGCAGCATTGCATCGGCGGTCGCGTAGCCGCCGCCCGAATGGCCGTAGATGCCCGCGCGGTCGAGGTCGATCCACGAATAGCGTTGGGCGAGCTGCTTCATCGCCGCGATCTGATCGGGCAGTCCGTTGTCGCCCATGTTTCCGTAATACGCGGCGTGGAATGAGTGCGAGCGCATCGGCGTGCCCATCGCGTCGATCTCCACCACCACGAAGCCCAACTCTGCCAACGATTGCGCATCGCCTCGCGACGCCGAGAAGAAGCGGGAGCCGACGCTGCCCACCTGCGGTCCGGGGTAGATGTGATTGATGATCGGATACTTCTTCGTCGAATCGAACTTCGTTGGGCGGAACAGCAAGCCGTACAGATCGGTCTTCCCGTCGCGGGCTGTCACCGTGATCGGGATGGGCGGCTTCCAACCGGCGGCCACGAGGCGCGAGATGTCGGCCGTCTCGAGCGGCATCACCGTGCGGCCGTTCTCGTCGCGCAGCACCGTCTTTGGCGGCACTTCGGGCGTCGACCAACTGTCGACAAAGAACCGGCCATCGGGCGACATCGACACCTCGTGGTCGGCGTTCTCCGGCGTGAGCAACTGGAGATGAGTGCCATCCAGGCGAATCCGGTACACCTGCACGAAATACGGATCGGTCCCTGGCTCGCGTCCCGCGCTGGTGAAGTAGATGGTCTTGTCCTTCTGGTCGACTCGAAGGACCTGCAGCACGTTGCCGGGTCCGGTCGTGATTTGCTTGACTAACGATCCCGACGCGAGGTCGTACAAGTACAGATTGCCCCAGTTGTCGCGCTCCGAGTACCAGATCACCTGCTTGAGCGTGTCGAGGACGCGCCAGTTTTCGGCGTTGTAGCCCGATTCGTAGAAGGTGGGCACCGACTCCTGCAGCACATCGCGCACGGCGCCGGTGGCTGCATCGGCAACGCGCAGCGTCTCGTGCTTGTGATCGCGCGACGTCGACACGAACGCCAGGTGCGACGCGTCGCCGCTCCACTCGACATCCGCGAATTTCCGCCCGCAGAGGATGTGATCGCAGGTCGTCGACCGATGTTGGTCGGGCGGCATCTGCAGGCGGATGACGCGCGGGCCATTGAGATCGATGATCACACGCTGAATGGTCGGGATCACGCTGTCGCCCGGCAGCGGATACTTCCATTGCTCGAGCACTGGGTGACCGACACGCGTCTCGACCAGGTACATCTCACCGACACCGCGCTGGTCCTGCTGGAACGTGGCGATTTTCTTCGAGTCGGCTGACCATGCAAGAACGGGCCGGTCGCTCTTGGTCCAACCGGCGTTGTCGGTCGCGTAGCCGAAATCCTTGACGCCATCGGTGGTGAGCTGCCGGTCCGTTCCCGTCGCGAGATCGCGCACCCACAGATTGTCGTTGCGTATGAACGCCGCCAGCTTGCCGTCGGGAGATACGACGTCGTCGCGGAGATCAGGCTGGGCCGGTTGCGGCGTGCACCGGTGGCCTGCGACGTCGCACGTGAAGGTGCGATGCGCATCGTCGGTCTCAAAGGTGATCGAGCGGCCATCCGCCGAGAACTCGAGACGTGTGATTGGCAGGTGCCATGCGTCGTAGGCGCGTCCGGCGGCAGCCGAGAGCGCCGCGGCGACGCGATCTTGATCGAACGCGCGCGTCCGCGTGTGATGCTGGGCGTCGACCAGCACGAACTCGTAACCCTGCGCCGTGGAGTTACGGTACCAGAATTTGTCCCCTGGAAGCCACGCGACGCGCACCGTTGCCCCCGAGATGAGCGGCGCCGTGTTCCACGCCAGAAATTTTTCGGCGCGGGCGTAATCGGCGGAAGTGACCGTCGCCGTGGTTGTTGCGGTCTGCTGTGAAAGGGCGGCAGGCGGCGCGAGAACGAGCGAGGCGAGCAGGAGTCGTGCGCTAGGACGCATCAGAATCCTCGGCGATCGAGGTGAAAGGCTGGGACGGTTTCGCGTTTCATGCGCAGCCGGTGACGTCCCAAGTACGTCGAAGCACGGCCGGGCGATGCGCAGCATTCGCGGGGCGAGCGTAAGACGGGGCACGAATCCGGATTGTGACAATTGGCCTTGCTGGATATGAGTCACGTGGACATGATGATTGGCGGCGCAGCCTGGGAATAGTCCCGGTCGCTCTTGGCCAGCCAATCGAGGAAGGGAATGGCGCCGGCTTGACGCCGGCATCCGTGTGGCGTGTTCGCAGCCCGGTGTAGCGAGGGCGCGAGGAGCGCATCGTCTTACCGAGCGCAGTGTTGCGCTTCGTGACAGGCGCGAACGACGAGGGGCGAGTACGGCTCTGGCTGGTGGGTGCTGCGCGATAGATTGGCACTGGCACGTTCGGTGCTCGAAACCCGTGGCGGGTTCGAAACCGAACCCGAGTTTCTGGTGCCGAAGTGGGCCTCGGACCGCGATGTGGCGGTACTGCTCGCCGAATGGCGAAGCAACAGACCGGGGCTCAGTATCCGCTAGCTGGGGACTGCATGCTTCCGGTTGCGAACCCGAACGTCATTTATAAGGCGTTGCTCGACGGCGAAGCCGTTCTTTTTTCAACCGAGGAAGAGGTGTACTTCGGTCTGAACGAGGTTGGAGCGCGGGTGTGGGAACTCTTGCCGCCAGCCACCAACTCCCTCGAAGAACTGTGTGCGGCGCTGTCCGTGCAGTACCCGGATGCCGATCCGGCCATGATTCGTGCGGATGTGACGGAGCTCATAGAGGAGCTTTCACGCCATCGGCTAGTCATCGCGCACGGCAGCGAGCGGACGGATGAGCAGAGTGACGAGACTCCTTCACAAACTGGCCGCACTGAGTCCGCGCGAGTGGGTTGACCTCCTGCACGCGCAGCTAGCGCTTCTGGCAGCCCAGGTACTGGTGTGGACGCGGCCGACAGGACGGCTCGTCAGCCATTCCGGGTCAGCCGAGGCCGGCGGTGCAGTGTCGGACTTTACTGTAGAGCCCGCTGAAATGGAACGAGCGCAGCAGCTTGGCTTGGCGGTGAGTCGTGCCGGGGATTACGGGGTGTTTCGCCCGCTGTGCCTGGTGCGCGCCGTCGCCGTCCACCGGATGCTCGAGCGACATCACATTCCTGGGAGCCGCATTCGCATCGGAGTCCGGATGCGCCGCGGACGGTTTGGCGCGCACGCGTGGGTGGAGTTGGCGGGTCGCGTGGTTGGCGACGACATCGAGCACGTCGGGTCCTTCGCCGAGCTGGCAGAGGTTCACCTGGTCGACGCGCCATGACCGCGATCCTTGGCGTGTTCTCGGCTGCCGAGGACAAGCGCACCGCGTCCGAGACGGTGGGGCGGCGCATGCTGGAGGTAATGCGTCGTCGCGGCGGCGATGTGAACGAGATTCGTTCGTTCGACGGCGCGATGGTGGCAGTGGCGCGTCACGCATGGGAATGCGCGCCGGATCTGGCCGGCGACACGCTGGTCGCCGAGTGGGATGGCTTGGTGGTGGCGGCCGATGCGTCGCTTTACTACCGCGCCGATCTGCGGGCTGCGTTAGGCAAGCGCGGCGTGGTGCCCGCCGGCGACGGCGCGGCGCACCTCATTGCGGCGGCGTACCGCGCCTGGGGCGATGACTGCGCCGCGCGTCTCGAGGGCGACTTCGCGTTCATCGTGTGGAACCGGAAGACCGGACGCGTCTGCGCCGCCCGCGATTTCGCGGGCAAGCGCACGCTCGCGTACGCGCAGTTAGGCGGAACGCTCGTCATCGCATCGACGGTCACCGGCGTGTTGGCGCATCCGGAATGTCCGGCCGAGCTCAATCTGGCCGCGATCGCCGCGACGGCCGGCGGCCTGTTCGCCGCGGGCCACGAGACCGCGTATACGGCCATCCAGAACGTGCCCGCCGGGTGGACGTTGGCGCGGCGCGCCGATCAACGCGCTGAGCTTTTCAGTCACTGGACGCCGCCTGGGGTTAACGATCGCGGACGCGGCGGCAGCTCATTCGCGGATGGCGCGCTGCAATTGCGCGAGTTGCTGGAGCGGGCGGCCGCGGAGCGCATGCCGCCACAGCAGCATGTCGCGGTCTGGCTGAGCGGCGGGTGGGATTCGTCCGCCGTGTTTGGCGTGACGGAGCAGGCTCTACAGGAGCGCGGTACCTCGCGGCTACTGCACCCGGTGTCGATGAGCTATCCCGTCGGCGATCCGGGCCGTGAGGACGAGTTCATTCAGGAGACGGCGAAGCGCTGGGGCGCCGATGTGCAGTGGGTGCGCATCACCGATGTGCCGTTCTTCGACCGTCCGTCACAGCGGGCTGCGCGGCGCGACGAGCCGTTTGCGCACGCGTTCGAGATGTGGCATCGCGCGCTCGCGCGCGGCACGCGCGCCGTAGGCGCGAGAGTGGCATTGGATGGAATGGGCGGTGACCAACTCTTCCAAGTGTCGGACGTGTACTTCGCGGATCTGCTGCGCACGGGACACTGGCTCGAGTTGGCGCGTGATTGGCGTGCAAAGGGTGGCGGGTTCAGGCTGCACGACGCGCGGAATTTCGTGCGTACGGTACTCGATCCGTTGTTGAGCGAGCGGGCGCGGCGCGCAATCACCGTGTTGCGCCGCGGTCGTCGCCCAACGGGATACCTCGAGCGTCGTCCGCCTTCGTGGATTCGCCGCGCATTTGCAGCGGAGCATCACCTCGAGGAGCGCGAGCGTGCATTTGCGCCACAGCAAGGACGCGTCAGTTGTGCCGCGTTCGAGACGGAGTGGTATTTGTCGCACGCGTATTTCCCGCGAGTGTTCGGCGCTGTCGCCGAGTTTGCGCTCGAGGAAGGCGTCGACCTGCGTTCGCCGTTGTACGACCGACGGGTGATCGAGTTCGCGGCGTCGCGGCCGCGGTGGGAGCGTTCGACGGGACGGGAGACGAAATTGCTATTGCGTCGGGCGGTGCGCGGCTTGGTTCCGGATACTGTGTTAGCACCGCGGGCCGCTAGGACCGGCATCACATCCGGTTATTTCGACGAGTCGATGCGCAAGCAGTTCCCGTTCCTCAGCAACGGGCTCATGCAAGAGTCCGCACTCGCAGACGTTGGAATAATCGATGCAGAGGAATTTCGTCGTTGGTCCGAGCATTACGTACGAAACGGAGGAGCACAGCTGGGTGTAACGTTGCTTTTCACATTGCAAGCAGAGATGTGGCTGCGTTCTCGCGTGCGCCCAGTGGATGCTTTGGTAGGCGAATTGAATATCGCGCGCGAGACAGCTGTGCGGAGTTAGATTCTGCAGTTGCCGTGCAGTATGCTCGACGGCCACGGGGGCCGTACTTTTACCGGGCAAGTGGCCCGGCCACACGACACAGGGAGGCGTCGCGTGTACCAGAAACCGAAAGTGGAGCGCTTCGGAACGTTCCGGGAGCTCACGCAGATCGGTCTGCAAGGATCCTCAGATGGCTACACCATCTGTGGTATCGGCGGAACCGGCAACAACTTCTGCGGCACCCCGGACAATCCGTGTCCTAGGGTGGGTTCCTGACGCTCCGTCCAGGGAGGTCGTCGGAATTCGGCGGCCTCCCTGGTTCCCCTCCTTCGCATGCCCGACTACTCGATCTTCGGCGGGTGTCTGCGCTCCGAGATCGTTTTTCCCGAGCTTCGTGAGTCGTCGGACGTCGCGCCTAACTGGATATTGTCCGCGCGGTCGACCGCGGCATCGCTCGAGGCCGCCGAATCGTTAGGCGAGCTCGAAGTGACGCCCACGTGCCGCGTCCGCATGTCCCGCCACACGGATGGGTACCGGCTCGTCTACGACGACACCGGCATCTACGACGTGTCGCGCGACGGGCGCCGCATCGCCTGGACCAGCGGACCCAATCCCGCACCGACGGCCGTGCGTGCCGACGTGACGGGACGTGTCCTGGCGACCGCGCTGCACGCCGCCGGTCTCCTGTGCCTCCACGGCAGCGCGGTCGCGCTCCCGGTCGGCACGATCGCGTTTCTCGCGCCGAAATTCCACGGCAAGTCGACGCTCGCGCTGGCGCTCGCCCGCGCCGGCGGGCGCCTGGTAACCGATGACGTGCTGCCGGTCGAGTTAGGCCAAGAGCCGCAGGCCGTGCCGGGCGTCCACCAGGTGAAACTGTGGGACGACACGGCCCGTCTGTTCGGCGTGTCCCGCGATGGCGTCGACGCCGGCGAGAAGCATCTCGTGCACGACTTCTCCGAGCAGCTGGTGATGAGCGAGCGGTCGCCGCTCGCCGCCTGCTACCTGCTTGCGCCGCTGCCGTCCGACGCCGCCGCCGAGGCGGCCGCGGTGCGCACGAAGCTCGGCGACATGGTGTCGGCGCTGGCGCTGGTCCGCCAGGCGACGCTCGGCGCTCTGTTAGGCGGCGGCGAGGCGGCGGTGCTGTTCGACCGCGCCGTGTCGCTGGCCAAGGCAGTACCCGTGTACCGGTTGGATGTCGCCCCAGGCCTCGATCGCGTGCCGGCGACCGTGGCGCAGCTGCTCTCGTGGCACGGAGCCACCCGCACGCCGGTAGTCGCGGCGTGACCGGGATCGCGACGCCGACACCCGTCCAGGAGCCGAGCGCCGCGACCGCCCGTCCGGTCTCGGTGTCGCTGGACGGGCTGAGCAAACGCTTTCCCATGCGTCGCGGCTGGATGGACACGCTCCGGCATCCGCGGAGCGTCACGTACGTGCCCGTGGTGCAACACGTGAGCGCCGAGGTGTATGAGGGCGAATTCTTCGGCCTGCTCGGGCCTAACGGAGCCGGCAAGACCACGCTGTTCAAGATGCTCGCGACGCTGATCTTCCCCGACGCGGGCACGGCGACCATCGCCGGCTACGACATCATCCAGGATGCGCCGCGCGTCCGGCGGGTCCTGGCGCCGGTCATTGCCGATGAGCGCAGCTTGTACTGGCGGCTCTCGGCGCGCGAAAACCTCGAGCTCTATGGGGTGCTGCAAGGACTCGATTCGCGCGCGTCGAAGGCCCGCGCCGACGACCTCCTGACCGTGGTCGGTCTCGACGATACCGGTCTCAAGATCGTCGCCTCGTTCTCGTCGGGCATGAAGCAGCGGCTGCTCATCGCGCGGGCGCTGATCGGTGGGCCGCGCGTGCTCCTGTTGGACGAGCCGACGCGAAGTCTCGATCCCATTTCGGCGCGGCAGTTTCGCGCGTTCCTGCGCGAGGAGATCGCGGGCCGTCAGCGGTGCACGGTGCTGCTGGCCACGCACAACACCGAAGAAGCGCTCGAGCTGTGCGACCGCGTCGCCGTTCTCGATCATGGGCGGTTGCTCGCCACCGGCACGGCCGAGCGACTGTCGAGAGAGAACGGCGACGAGCTGTACCGCTTGTGGACGCGCGGCGCGACTCAGCCGGCGATCGATGCTCTCGTTGAACGCGGCGTGGTGCGCGACGTGGATCTCTACGGCACCGACGATGACGGCTGGTCGATTCTCGAGATGGAAGTTCCGGGCGGCCCGGATCGCACCGCACAGGTTCTTGCCTTTCTCACGGAGCAGCACGTTCCAATCGCGCGCTTCGAGCGCGTGACCCTGTCGTTGGCCGATCTCATCGAGCGAATCGTGGAACGCCGTGGCGGCGCGGAGGCTGACGATGCGTGAGACCTGTGCGCTGATCCTCGCGTCGTGGCGGACCGCGTTGAGCTATCGGCTGTCGATGGTCTTCTCGCTCGTTGGCGTGCTGGTGAGCGTCGTGCCGGTGTACTACCTCGCTCGCGCCCTGCAAACGACCATGGCGCAAAAGATCGAGCTGCAGGGCGGCGAGTACTTCGCCTTCTTGCTCGTCGGCATGATCGCGACCGCCTTCATCATGACGGCCGTGAACGCGATTCCGGGCGTGGTGTCGAGCGGCATCGCGACCGGCACGTTGGAGGCGCTGTTGAGCACGCGGGCGTCCTTGACGTCGCTCGTGGCGGGCCTCATCGGATACGGATTCGTGTGGACCTCGCTGCGCAGCGTGGTGATGCTCGCCACCGGACTTGCGTTAGGCGTGCACCTCGTCTGGAGCGCGTGGCTGTCGTCGCTGCTCATCATGACGCTCATCGTGCTGGCGTATCTTCCGTTCGGCCTCTTCGCGGCCTCGCTCCAGCTGGCGTTCCGGACGGCGGGTCCCTTGCCGTCGATCGTGCTCATCGCTTCCAGTTTCCTCGGCGGCGTGTACTATCCGACGCATATCATGCCGTCGTGGCTGCCGCGGCTCTCGGATGCGATCCCGCTCACCTATGGACTGCGCGCATTGCGCGAGACGTTATTGGAAGGCATTCCATTCCGAATGGTCATCCCCGACGTCGCGACGTTGTTCGGGTTCGTCCTCGTGCTCACGGCGCTGAGTCTGTTCGCCCTTACGGAGGCGTTGCATTACGCTCGTCGCAGCGGAACGCTTGCCCAGTACTGAGCTGATTCCGATGCTCGATGGACTGCGGGGCGGACGTGCGCTTTCGCCTGAAGCGCGTCTGCTGCTCCTCAGCGCCGGCGGTGTCGAGAACGATGACGGTCTGCGCACGTTGTTGAGCGGGCCCATCGACTGGGAACGCGTGTGCGCACTGGCAACGCGCGAGCGCGCGGAGCCGGTGTTGTACGAGCGGCTGGGCAAAGTGTCGGTGGGGCGGGGCGCGCTGCCGGCGGGGGCCGCGCCGCTCGAGCGGCTGGGTCGCGTGTCGCAGTTCCGTATGATGCACCTCGAGCAGCGGTTAGGCGAATCGCTCGCCGCACTGGCGCGCGAGCGGGTGGACGCAATGCTGCTCAAGGGCGCGGCGCTGGCACTCACGGTGTACGGGTCGTTCGTCCGGCGTCCGATGTCGGACCTCGACCTGCTGCTGCGCGGCGGCGCCGCGGTCGCCGGCCGCGCGCGGGCGGCGCTCCTCGCATCGGGGTGGGCGACCACCGAGCTGGAACAGTTACACGAGTTCTTCGAGGGACACCAACACCTGCCGGCGCTCGAGGATGCGCGCGGCACCGGCGTGCAACTCGAGCTGCACACGGCGCTGTTCTTCGAGGGCCACCCGTTCCGGTTGTCGCCCGAAGACATCTGGTCGCGCAGCACACCGATCATCGCGTTCGGTCAGCGCACGAGCGTCCCGTCGGTGCACGACCAATTGTTGCACCTGTGTCTGCACTTCGCGTGGTCGCACATGATGGCAACCGGCGCGTGGCGCGCGTTCCGCGATCTGCACACGCTGGTCGGGACGGGCGACATCGTCTGGGATGATTTCGTCGCGCTCGCGCAGTCGAGCCGGGGCGGGAGCTGCTGTTACTGGACGTTCAGGCTCGCGGCGCAGTTGTCGGGCGTGGCGGTGCCGTCACAAGTGCTGGAGGCGCTCAAGCCGCCGCTGCCGGAGTTCGCGCTCGAGCGATTGGAGCGGCACTTTGCGGCGAATCTCTTTCCCACCGAACCGGTGTGTCCGTCCGTTGCGATGGCGTATACGATGTGGCGCGTCGGGGTGCGTCCCAAGTGGAGCGGGCACGGCGACGTGCGCCCATGGGATCGAACCGACGATCTCCTGTTCGATGAGACGACGCGCATGTCGGGGCCGCGGCGGTTGGCGGAGCACATGCGCAACGCGCGCGGGTGGGCGCGGTACGCGCGGGCTGTCCTGCGCGGGTAACGGCGGCGCGTCGCGCACGGCCGACACGGAGATGGAGGGGATGGGCGTTGCCTCCCTCCGTGCTGGCCGTCGGTTCGCGATCTCAGGGCGACGTCGTTTCCGGTTTGCCGTCGGCGTCGAGGAACGTCACTTCGCCTAACGCAAGCTGTCGCACGCCTGCCTCGATCTTGGCGCGGTCGCCGACCACCACCCAGATCTCGCGGTCGGGCTGGATGAACGTCGACACGGCTTTGGCGATGTCCTCCGGCGTCAACGCGCGGATGCGCGACTCGTACGTCTGGTAGTAGTCGTCGGGCAAACCGTAGGCCGCGATATCCGAGAGCGCGCCGCGCACGGCGCCGCCGGTTTCCCAGCGTCCGGCGAGCGTGAGCGTCTCGCGATCCTTGGCGCCCTGAACTTCGGCGGCGGTGAGCGGGCGTGCGCCGGCGATGTCGTGCAGCTCCTTCACCAACTCGGCTAACGACTCCTTGGTCTTGTCGGTTTGCACCGGCGCGTAAATGAACCAGGGGCGCTGGCCGCGCGCGTCCTGTGCGAAGGCGAAGGAGCCGTACGACCAGTGCTTGTCCTCGCGCAGATTCATGTTGATTCGCGAGCTGAACGAGCCGCCGAACGCGTCATTGAGCGTCTCGAATGCGAGCTCGTGCGGGTTGGCGGTGGGCGCAATGAGCGAGCCGCCGATGATGATCGACTGCTCGGCGCCGGGGCGGTCGAGGATGTAGACCTTCGTCTTCGTTGGGCCGGGCACCGTGGCGATGTTCTCGGCCGGGACGTCGCCCGGCTTCCAGTCCTTGAACACGCGCTCGAGCTTCGGCGCGAGCTCGGCCATCGTAATGTCGCCGACGACGACGAGCGTCGCGTGATTCGGCTTGAACCACGAGCGGGCGAACGCGGCGAGGTCATCGCGGGTCATCGCGTTCACTGACGCCTCGGTGCCGCTCCCGGTGAGCGGCTGCGAGTATGCGTGTCCCGGTCCGTACAGGAGCGCCGGCACGACGCGGAGCGCGAGGCCGGTGGGCTCTACTTTTTCCTGTTGGATGTTGGCGAGCGTCGCCTGCTTTTCCCGAGCGAGGTCACTGGCGGGGAACGTGGGATGCAGAATCACGTCGGCGTAGAGCGCCAGCGCCGAATCCATTTTGTCGCGCAGCACCGACAGCGAGACCGTTGCGACGTCGAGGCCGGACGACGCGCCGAGGTCGGCGCCGAGCGAGGCGAGCGCGTCGCTGATTTGCGTTGCCGAGCGGGTGGTGGTGCCTTCATCGAGCATCCGCATGGTCATGGATGACACGCCGGGTGCGTTAGGCTTGTCCGCGGCGAAGCCGGCGTCGAGCAGCATGGACATGCGCACCAGCGGGATGGTCGTGCGCCGCGAGAGCACCACCTTGAGTCCGTTGGACAGGGTGGCATGCTCTGCCGGTGGAAGCGGCGCATCGGGCGGCGTGCCGATTGCGGGCATCGTCTTGCGATCCACGCCTCCGGCGGCGGCGGCGAAATCGGGGAACGGCACCACGTCGAGCACGTAGACGCCATCGCTCAACCAGCGTTGGGCGGCGCCGCGCAGGTCGGCAATCGTCGCGCGTTGGACGCGTTGGAGCTCCACCTTGTATTCGCCGGGGTTGCCGACGAAGGTCTGGCCCCGCGCGAGGATGTCCGAGGTGCCGCCGAACCCGCCGATGCGTTCCACGCGGCGGACGAAATCGGCGCGATACTCGGTTTTGACGCGCGCGAGCTCGGTCGGGGTGGGTCCAGTACGAATGAATGCCGCGAGCTCTTCGTTCACCGCGCGTTCCACGTCGTCGAGTTTTCCGTTAGGCTGCGCGGTGGCGACGATGTTGAACTGCCCGCCGATCTCGCGCGCGTTCAGGTAGGCGAAGACGTCGGTGGCGGTGCGGTCGCGGTAGACGAGGCGCTTGTACAGTCGGGACGCTTTGCCCGACCCGAGAATGCTGGCGACGAGGCCGAGGTAGGTCGCATCGGGGGCGCCGAATTCGGGCACGTTCCACACCTGGTAGGTGCGCGCCTGCGGAACGCGGTCCTGCATGATCTGGCGGTGCACGCCGGTCATCTTGGCGATCCACGTGCTCTGTTTGGTGATCGGGGGGCCCGGCGGAATGTCGCCGAAATACTGTTGTGCTTTCTGCCGCGCGGCCTCGACCGTGATGTCGCCGGCGATCGAGAGGGTGACGTTGGCCGGACCATAGTAGGTGCGGAACCACGTCTTGACGTCTTCCAGCGACGCGGCATCGAGATCATCCATCGAGCCGATCACCGAGTGGGAATACGGATGGCCGGCGGGGTAGGTATTCTCCGGAATGATGACCTCGGTTTTCCCGTACGGCTCGTTTTCGTCCTGGCGCTTTTCGTTCTGCACGACGCCGCGCTGGAGGGTGAGCCGGGCCGAATCGATCGCGCCTAACAAGTGGCCCATGCGGTCCGATTCCAGGAACAGCGTGCGATCGAGCGCCGACACGGGCACGGTCTCGAAGTAGTTGGTGCGGTCTTCGTTGGTCGTGCCGTTGAGGTCCGTCGCGCCGAGCGCTTCGGCGGCGGGAATGTAGCGGTCGTTGTGGTTCTCGCTCCCCGCGAACATGAGGTGCTCGAAGAGATGCGCGAAGCCCGTCTTGCCGATGACTTCGTTTTTCGAGCCGACGTGGTACCACAGGTTGACGGCGACGATCGGCGCCTTGTGGTCTTCGTGCACGAGCACCGTTAGGCCGTTGCCGAGGACGAACCTGGTGTATGCGATGTCGGGGACTCCTGGCGCGTGCGCCGAGGCCGATGGCGGAGCGGGCATTGGCTTGGCCGGCGGCGTCTGCTGCGCGGCGGCGGGCGCGCTGAGCAGCGCGGCGGCGAAGACGGCTGGACGGAGCAGGGACATGGGATCCGGCTCGGGGTGGAGGAAGCGCGACGCGTCGTTGGGTGCCGGCGATCATGGCCGCCGCCGGCGCGTTTCTCAAGGGGCGCGCTGGCCCAACGCGTCGATTCTAACGATACGCGAACAGACGCGGCCGGCGTCCGCCGGCGCGGTTACTCGGCGAGGCTGCGCGCCGGGTGGACGCGTGCGGCCCGCCAGCAGGGAATGAGCGCGGCGGCGACGGACGCGACGAGGAGGAGTGCGGTGACGGCGAGCAGCGTGCCATAATCCCCGGCGCCGACGCCGTAGAGGACGGCCTGGAGCAGCCGCGAGAAGGCCACCGCCCCGGCAGCGCCGATGAACACGCCGAGTGCCGTTAGGCGCACGGCGCCGCCGGCGACGTACGTCACGATGTCGCGACGGGTCGCGCCCAATGCCATGCGCACCGCCAGCTCGCGGCGGCGCTGCGCGACGCCATACGCGATCACACCGTAGAGGCCAACCACGGCGATCAGCACGACGATGATGGCGAACGTGTTCACAATGTCCGCGATCAACCAGAATGGCGAAACGTGGCGTGCGTCCATTTCGCGCATGGTCAGCGGGTCTCCGACCGCGACGCGGGGATCGACGCGGGCAACGGCGAGTCGGACGGCCTCGCGCATCGCTCGCGGATCCCCGGCGGTCCACACCTCCAGGTCCATGGCTGTGGACGGCGCCTGGGCCGCGGCACGATAGATCTCGGGGCGCATCGGCTCGTCCAACCCGCCCTGGTGCACGTCCGACGAGACTCCGACGATGGTCCAGGGGACGGAATCGATGGTCAGTGTTCTGCCTAACGGATCGGCGTTGGGCCAGAGAAACGTTGCCAGGTAGTGGTTGATCACCGCCACGCGCTCGGCGCTCGTATCGGCGCGGTCGCCGGCAGTGATGCCGCGGCCGGCGACGATGCGGACGCCCATGGCGCGGAAGTAATCCGGGCTGATCCGTTGGTCGTTGGCTGTGAGCGGGCTGCCATCGGGCTGCGGCGGACGCCCGGGCACCGAATAGGTGGTGCCCCAATAATTGTTGCTGAGCGGTGTCGTGCTGACGACGCCGGCCGCGAGCACGCCCGGTACGGTGCGGAGCCGGCTGTCGAGTCGAGACACGAAATCGCGTGCGGTGCCGTCGGAGGCGCCACGCGGGAGAGACAGCTGCATCGTCAGCACGTGATCGAGGCGAACGCCGGGGTTGCCGTTGATCATGTTTCGCGCACTGCGCGTGAGGAGCGCGGCTGCCGTGAGGACGATGAGCGCGACACTCACTTCGACGACGACGAGCGCCGCTCGCAGCCTGGTCCCGTGCATGTCGCCGGCCGCGCCCCGTCCGCCATCGGCGAGCACCGCCGACAGCGGCGTACGCGCGGCGCGCAGGGCAGGCAAGAGTGCGAAGAGCAGCGTGACCAGCAGGCAGAGCACGAGCGCGAATGTCATCGCGCGCACATCCACGCGCACGAACGCAAATCCCGGTGCATAGCGCGTCATGGCCGGCGGCATGATGCGCAGGGCGGCGCGGATGCCCCACGCGGCCAACCCGACGCCTAACGCAGCGCCGGCGAGCGCGACCAACAGCGCCTCGAACAACAGATGCCGGGCGAGCCGGCCGCGCCGGCCGCCGAGCGCGGCGCGAAGCGCCATCTCGCGCCGCCGCGCGGAGGTGCGGGCCAACGCGAGGTTCGCGGCGCTCACGCACGCGGCGATGAGGACGAGCGCAACCGCTGCGCCGACGATCTGCACGAGCGTGCGAGTGTCGTCGTTGTGGAACGCGTTGATGGGGCGCGGCACCAGGATCCACCCGTCGTCGGTCTTCGGGGACTCGCTCGCCAATTGCGCGCTGATGCGCGCGGCCTCGCGTTGGGCATCGGCGAGCGTCGATCCGGCGGCGAGCCGGCCAAAGATGTCCAGCCGTTTCGCGCTGTGGTTGTTCGCGTCATCGGCGGTCAGGACGAGCGGCGCGTACACATCCACGGCCTCCGGAAAGGCGACGCCTTTCGCGAGGACGCCCACCACTCTGCGGGCCGCGCCATCGAGCACGATCGTCGAATCGAGCACGCCGCGACTGTGGTCGAATCGCTGCTGCCAATAGTCGTACGAGAGAATTGCGACGCCGTCGCGACCCGGTGTTCCTGCGTCGCTCGTGAAGTTGCCGCCGAGCGCGAACGGCGCCGACACGAGCGACAACAGGTTAGGCGTGACGCGATAGCCGGTCACGAGCTCGCTCGGCGCATCCGCCGCGCCGTTCAACGAGGCGCGCCACAATGCCGCCGCGCCGACTGCCGACAACGTTGTTGCGCGTTCGCCGAGCGCCATGAAGGCCGCAGGGGATGCAACGTCACAGGATGGGCACTGGCGCGGAGAACGCTGGACGATCCACACGAGATGGCGCTGCGGCAATTGCGGAAACGGCCGCGCGAGGACGTGGTCGCCTAAACTGAACACGGCGGTCGACGCACCGATGCCGAGTGCGAGCGTGATCGTCGCGGTGAGTGCGTATGCAGGGCTGCGCCGCAGTCCGCGCGCGCCGTGCCGCACGTCCTGCACGATCTGCTCGAGCCACGTGAGTCGCCACACGGCACGCATTTCCTCAGCGACGAAGGTTGGATTGCCGAACCGTCGGCGAGCCGTGGCCGCTGCGTCCGAGGGGGTGCCCGGGCTCTGGCGCGCGACATCCTCCGCCTCGAGCTCGAGGTGATCGGCGAGCTCGCGGCGGATGTCATCATCGCGAGGGGCGCCGGCCCGGCGGAAGAAGCGGCGCACGGTCACGTCTCCGGCGCCGGTTGCATCACGCGGCCGATCGCGTGGACGAGCGTGTCCCAGCGCGACTGCCGGGCGCGGAGCTGGCGCCGTCCGGCTGCCGTTAGGCGGTAGCACTTGAACTCGCGCGTGCGGCCGGGCGGCGTCTGCCATCGCGAGGCGATCCAGCCGTTGCGTTCGAGGCGGTGGAGCGCGGGATACAGGGAACCGTGTTCGACGACGAGCACGTCGCGCGTCGTCTGCTGGATGTGCTTCGCGATCCCGTGGCCGTGCGCGGGACCGAACAGCAGCGTCTTCAAGATGAGCATGTCGAGCGTGCCCTGCAGCAGCTCGATCTGGTCGGGTGTCGGCGGCATGTGCGCGTGATGGTAGGCTGTCTACCGTACACAGGTAGTAGACATTCTACCATGTGTCAAGAACGGCCGGTGTCAGAGATTCGTGCTGCGGGGTCGCGTCATCGGCCGGTCGTCCCGCGGCCGGCGCTCTGGTGGTTCGCCTGTACGCACTGCATTCTCTGCACGAGCACGATGACCACGATCGACTTGGACCTCGACACGGATGCGAATCTCATGAGCTCGTCGAAACGCAGAGGACGGCTGGCCGGCGCCGGCGCGGCGGCCACACTGGCGGTTGCGCTTGGAACGGCTGCGCTGATCGGGCCGGCGCACCGCGCGGCCAGCGCCGCGCGGACGCCGGACCATCCGCCGGCTGCGGGGCTGCGATTCGAGATCACGTTTCCGGCGTCGGCATCGTCGGAGCCGCAAACGGGGCACATCGTGCTGGTCGTGTCCAAGGACACGAGCGCGGAGCCGCGGTTTCAGTACCAGGTGTACGAGCCCGATGTGCAGCCCGGGTTCGGGCTCGACGTGGACAGTCTCGCACCCGGCAAACCCGCGGTGATCGACGGATCGGTGTTCGGTTGGCCACTGGCGAGCGTGAACGATCTGCCGGCGGGGGACTACCGCGTGCAGGCGGTGTTGAACCGCTACGAGCCCTTCCACATGGCGTCGGGGCACACGTTGTGGCTGCCGCCGGACAAAGGCGAGGGACAGCACTGGTTCTCGAAGCCGGGCAACTTCTACAACGCGCCGGTCTCGGTCCACCTGGACCCGCGGGCGGGCCAGACGGTTCGCCTAACGTTAGACAACGTGATCCCGCCGATCCCCGCGCCCAAGGACACGAAGTGGGTAAAGTACGTCCGCATGGAGAGCCCGCTCCTGTCGAAATTCTGGGGGCGCCCGATGTATCTGGGTGCGATCGTCCTCCTGCCGGCGGGGTTCGACGATCATCCGAACGCGCACTATCCGCTGGCCGTGGACCAGGGACATTTCCCGACCGGCTTCCACAACTTCGATCCGAATCCGCCGGCGCCCGGCATGCACGGGCACGACAGCGTGCGCGCGGCGTACGGCTACGATCTGTTCAAGAAGTGGACGGGGCCGCACTTCCCCCGGATGCTGGTGCTGCAGATCCAACACGCGAACCCCTACTACGACGACTCGTACGCGGTCAATTCGGCGAACCTCGGGCCGTACGGCGATGCGATCGTCAAGGAGCTCATCCCGTACATCGAGAAGCGGTTCCGCGGCATCGGCGCCGGGTGGGCGCGCACGCAGTTCGGCGGATCCACCGGCGGATGGGAATCGTTAGGCGAACAGATCTTCTATCCCGATGACTTCAACGGCACGTGGACCTTCTGCCCCGACCCGGTCGATTTCCGGCAGTACGAGACGATCGACATCTACGGCGACACGAGCGCGTACGTCTTCAACGCGCAGTGGAAGCGCACGCCGCAGCCGTCGGGCCGCGACTATCTCGGCCACCTGCTCACGACCGTCGAGAACGACAACCACTGGGAATACGTGCAGGGGCGGAACGGTCGGTCGAGCGAGCAATGGGACATCTGGGAGAACGTGTGGGGGCCCATGGACAGCGATGGCTACCCCAAGCCGCTGTACGATCAGCTCTCCGGACACATCGATCCGAGCGTCGCGCAGTACTGGAAGGAGCACTACGATCTGCGATACATCCTGCAGCGCGACTGGAAGACGTTAGGCCCGAAGCTGGTAGGGAAGATCCACATCTACAGCGGGACGATGGACAGCTGGCACCTGAACAACGCCGTCTATCTCATGCAGGATTTTCTGGACCGGACAAGGGATCCGTACTACGCCGGGTCGATCGAGTACGGCGACCGGTACGAGCATTGTTGGACCGGCGACTCGCAGCACTCGCTCGAGGTGGGCGCGATGACGGTGTTCCAGCGGTTCCTGCCGGTGATGGCGGAGCACATCGTGAAGACGGCGCCGCCGGGCGCGGATACCGTGAGCTGGAGATACTAACGGAGCTCGCGAGGCCTCAGCTCTGGCGCAAGCGTTCGAGCGACTGGGTCACGTTAGGCGGGATGAACAGGTTGTCCGAGATCGCGGCGATCTCTTCGGCTTCCTGCCATGCGCGCTCGAGCTCGGCGAGCTCGCCCTCGAACGCGCGGCGCTCGGCTTCCTCGTGCAGCGCCATCTCGAGCGCCAGGCGATATTCGCCGGGCAGCCCGAACAGCCCGTGCTTCGTGAAGCTCGTCGACATGCCGTCGCGGCCCCAGCGGCGGTTCCGCTCGCGCGGCCGGGTCAACCCGGCCGAGCTTAGCGTTAGGCGGCCGATAAAACGGTCGGCGCTGCCCGCATCTTCGATCCGGTCGACCGCGCCGGCGATCATCTTCTTGTTGCCGCCGAACCGGTTCACCTTCGGAATCACGATCGACGCAATGTGCTGCGCTTCGCGCCCCTCGAAATGCGCCTGCCCATTCTTGAATCGAAGATCGATGGCGAGCCCGCCGTCCGCGCCGCGGCCGAGCACCGTTTCTCCCAGGTGGCGTCGCCGAACGTGGACCAGGCCCGCTTGTGATGTCTGGATCTGCGCCACCACCGTTTCCGGATTGCCGTTTACGGCAATGGCGCCCGCGCGCGCGGCCAACCACCCAAACGCGCCGATCACCCCGGCGTACGCGCCGAGCGCCATGATCCCGCCCACGGCCACCACGCCGCCTCCGGCAAGGAGCAGCTGGCGACGCCGACGCCGCCCGAACTGATCGCCGTAACGCCACGCCGCGAATTCCGGCCTCAACGGCTGGCCGATGCGAACCAGCGTCGTGCCATCGCGCAGCTTGGCGAGGCCGATGTTGTCGGTCGACACACGTCGCCGCGTATCACGAAAGAGCCGCTCGGCCGTCTCGATCGCCTCCCACCGCTCCTCGAGCGGCGAGAGATTCCAGCGCTCGCAATGCGGGCAGACCACCCAGAGGCGTCCCTTGGCGGCATCGAACGCGAGACGCTTGCCGACCGGGAACGTCTCCAGCGTTTCGTTGGCGCCCAGCGCCTTATTGCAGAAGAGGCAAGTCGCGTACATGTCCTTTCATATTACGCGAGACGAAAGGCAAAGTGTCGGTGTGACCACCACCGCCGGGGGGTCAAACGAGTTGCGAAGTCGCTGGGTGCGGCGATAGGATCGAGGACGAGGCGCAGGCCTCGGCGACGCCGGCCGGCGTCGCGCGTTGTCTTCGCAAGTCGTGAGGGCCTCATGTCCACGGCCACCGCAGCCGATCCGGTGACGTCGCGCAAACCGCGCGACGACGAAATCGATGTCTGGGGACTCACTCACCCCGGCAAGGTCCGCAAATCGAACCAGGATCACTTTCTGCTCGGGTCGCTGCACAAGCGACTCGAGATCCTGGCGTCGTCGCTGCCAGCCGCCGAACAACTGCGTGCATGCGACGAGCGCATCGGGTTTCTGGCGATGATAGCCGACGGTGTGGGTGGACGCGCGGCAGGCGAAGAGGCGAGTCGCCTCGCGCTCGAGCAGGTGACCATGTACGTCGCGCAGAGCACGCGATGCTACTACGAGTACAATTCGCAGGCCGACGATTTCACCGACATGCTGCAGGCGGCGGCGCTCAAGAGTCACGAGCGCGTGCTGGAGCATGCGCACGCGTATCCTGACATGCAGGGCATGGCGACGACGCTGACGCTCTGGATCGGCGTGTGGCCCTGGATCTATCTCCTGCAGGTGGGTGACTCGCGGTACTACCTGTACCATCACGGCGAGCTCACCCAGGTGAGCCGCGATCAGACGGTAGCGGAAGAGTTGGCCCGCCAGGGACTGCTCACGCGTGCGTCGGCGGCTCGGTCTCCGTTAGCCAACATGTTGTCGAGCGCGATCGGCGGGCAGCAGGCGGAGCCGGTGGTGACGCGTCTGCGCTCGGACTGGAAGCAGGTGCATCTGCTGTGCAGCGACGGCCTCACGAAGCATGTGTCGGACGAGCGCATCGCCGAGAGGCTGCGCACGATGACGTCGGCGCGGGCCGCGTGCGAGGCGCTGTTGCAGGACGCGCTGGACGGCGGCGGCACGGACAACATCACTGTCGTCGTTGGGCGAGCGGTCCGCGAGGATCGTCCGTGATCGTGCGCGGCGCCGACTCGCTGACGGTCGGTCGGCGTCGCAATCGCAACAGATGGCGCAGCCGGGCGCTGGAGAGCCGACCGTAGCAGACTCGGACTACGCCAATCGACCGGGCTCATGCATCTCGTGCGGCGTCGACCGCCCCGATCGTCGCGCGCATGGAAACTGGTCCGGCCGCCAGCACGATTTACGCTTTCGGTGAATACGAGCTCGATCTGCGACTCCACGAGCTGGGCCGCGCGGACACGAGACGGAGAGACGGCAGATGTCCGCCCTGCGCGGTGCGGTTGGGCTTCGCGCGAGCGTCGTGGCGCGGTATTGGCGAATCGTGTGCGAAACGCAGATCCCTCGAACCGGAGCATCGCACATGTCCACAATGAGACGCGGTCTTCGCCGGTTGAATTCGCCGTTGGCGTTCGTCGCAGCCGTTCTGCTGCTCGCGGGGTGCGCGAGCACCACGCCCATTCGCCAGTTACTTGATGACCCCGGCCGCTACGACGGCAAGTCGGTCCAGATCAAGGGAGTTGTAAAGGAGTCTGCAGGAGCGTTCGGGCTGGGCACATATCAAGTGCAGGACAACACGGGAACGCTCACGGTCGTGAGTCAGTCCAATGGCGCGCCGAGGACTGGAGACAGGATCGGTGTGAAGGGGGTTTTCCAGGCGTTGTTCACGCTCGGAAGTCGGACCCTGGCGGTGCTTCGCGAGCAGAGCAGATCATTTCCCTGATGCGGGCGCCAAGGGAACCGCAGCACGAAACAATGGCGCGATAGAACGATTCGACCAGCAAAAAAAAGACGTCGGTACGCCAAGGCGTCGGTGGCATCGTGGGCGGCATGGCGCGTTGCTCAGATACCGCCGAGGCCGTTACCGTGTGATCATGCCCGTATCGTCGACCCAATGGACCGCTGAGCGCGTGCGCGCGTTGCCGAACGACGGCAAGCGGTACGAAGTCATCGACGGTGAACTGTTCGTGACTCCGGCGCCGAGCTGGGAACACCAGCGCGGTGCACTCGCGATGTTTCAGCGCGAGCACGTGCCGGAATATTGGATCGTTGATGTTGCCGCTCGACCCATCGAGCGCTGGGGTCCGGACGACAACGGCCCCGAGATCATAGTAGGGGAGCTGATGTGGCAGCCCGACCGCGCCGCGTCACCGCTCGCGATTGATCTCGATTCTTATTTCAAGGGAGTGTGTCTCGAGTAGCGATCAGGCGTTGACATCGCCGTCGTCTACGGTATGTTTTCTAGGCTACAACTGAACCGCCGAGCAAATTGAAGCTCGGCGCGCCATTGGGTCCCCACCCGCGCAGTAGTGGCGAGTGCACCCGGCGGCAGCGGATGGATACCGGCTCCTATAGGGGGCGTCCGGTCCACCCGTTTTTTTGCTGGATTTTCACGCGCTTCAGCCTTCGGCAGCGATAGCGAATTCTCATGGCACGCACAACACCGCTCGACCACTATCGGAATATCGGCATCATGGCGCACATCGATGCCGGGAAGACGACGACGACCGAGCGCATTCTGTATTACACGGGCAAGAGCTACAAAATCGGCGAAGTCCATGATGGCGCAGCCACCATGGACTGGATGGAGCAGGAGCAGGAGCGCGGCATCACGATCACGTCGGCCGCAACCACGTGCTTCTGGCGCCGCAACGGCACCGAGTACCGCATCAACATCATCGACACGCCGGGGCACGTCGACTTCACGGTCGAAGTGGAGCGGTCGCTGCGCGTGCTGGACGGGGCGGTGACGCTGCTCGATTCGGTGGCCGGGGTTGAGCCGCAGACGGAAACGGTGTGGCGTCAGGCGGACCGCTACGGCGTGCCGCGCATCGTGTTCGCCAACAAGATGGACCGCGTGGGCGCCGACTTCGACCGCTGCGTGTCGATGATTCGCTCGCGGTTGTCGCAGAAGGCGTATCCGCTGCAACTGCCGATCGGGACGGGCGAGCTCTTCGTTGGGCACATCGACGTGCTGCGGCGCGTGGCGATCGTGTTCGATGAAGCAACGTTAGGCAAGACGTACATCGAAGAGCCGGTGCCCGAGAAGTACGCCACGGCCGTCGCAGAAGCCCGGCACGCCGCGATCGAAGCGGCCGTCGAGCACGATGAGACGCTCCTCGAGAAATATCTGAGCGGTGCGGAGCTGACGTTCGACGAGATCCAGCAGGCCATCCGCAAGGCGACGATCGCGGGGCAGTTCGTCCCCGTGCTCTGCGGCGCGTCGTTCAAGAACAAGGGGGTGCAGCAACTGCTGGATGCGGTGATCGACTATCTGCCGGCGCCGGTCGACCTCAAGGCGATCAAAGGACACGTTCCGCACCACGACGAGACGTTCGAGGAGCGCACGGTGTCGGACGAGGAGAAGTTCTCGGCGTTGGCGTTCAAGATTGCCACCGATCCGTTCGTTGGAAAGCTGACGTACATCCGCGTGTATTCGGGTGTGCTGAGCGGTGGATCGTACGTCTACAACTCGACCAAGGATCGCCGCGAACGCGTGGGTCGCTTGCTGCAGATGCACGCGAACAAGCGCGAGGAGATCGAGGAAGTGCGGGCCGGCGACATCGCGGCGGTGATCGGGCTCAAGGACACGCGCACGGGCGACACGCTGTCGGACGAGAGTCATCCCGTGGTGCTCGAGGCCATGAAGTTCCCGGCGCCGGTGATCGACGTCGCGATCGAGCCCAAGACCAAGGCCGACCAGGACAAGTTAGGCATCGCGCTCCAGAAGCTGGCCGAAGAAGACCCGACGTTCCGCGTGCACTCGGACGCCGAGACGGGCCAGACGATCATCTCCGGCATGGGCGAGCTGCACCTCGAGATCATCGTCGACCGGATGCAGCGCGAGTTCAAAGTCGACGCGAACATCGGCCGTCCGCAGGTGGCCTATCGCGAGACGATTCGCCGGCGCGTCGAGAAGATCGAAGGGAAATTCATTCGGCAGACGGGCGGACGCGGACAGTACGGCCACGTCGTGATCAACATGGAGCCGACGACGGCCGGCACGGGCTTCGTGTTCGAGGACAAGATCGTGGGCGGCGTGATCCCGCGCGAATACATCGGACCGGTGGAACAGGGCATCAAGGAAGCCATGGAGAATGGCGTGATGGCCGGCTATCCGGTGGTCGACGTGAAAGTGGAATTGATTTACGGCTCGTACCACGATGTCGACTCGAGCGAGATGGCGTTCAAGATCGCGGGCTCGATGGCGTTCAAGGATGCGGCGAAGAAAGCGAGTCCGGTGCTGCTCGAGCCGATCATGAACGTCGAGGTCGTGTGTCCTGCGGACTACATGGGCGACATTTTAGGCGACCTGTCGGCGCGGCGCGGACGCATCGGCGGCATGACGCAGCGCGGGGAAGCACAGGTGATCGGCGCCAGCGTGCCGCTCTCCGAGATGTTCGGCTACTCCACCACGCTGCGCTCGGCGTCGCAGGGGCGGGCGGTGTACTCGATGGAGTTCAGCCATTACGAGGAAGTGCCGAAGAGCAAGGCAGAGGAGATCATCAGCAAGGTGAAGGCGTAGCAGTCGGGAGCAGGCATCCGTTAGGCGGCCCGCACGGGCGGACCGTTTCGTATCGTTAGACGACAACCACTTCGAGCGTAGGAACGCAGCCATGGCCAAGGCAAAGTTTGAGCGGACGAAGCCGCATGTGAACGTGGGGACGATTGGGCACGTGGACCACGGGAAGACGACGTTGACGGCGGCGATCACGGCGATCCAGGCGAAGAAGGGGTTGGCGCAGTT
>DASUHB010000006.1 GCA_036273715.1 Gemmatimonadaceae bacterium | reverse complement strand
CGCACTCGACGAGTGCACGAGCTGCCCATGCGAGGTCGAGATGGTGGCCGTGGCCCGTGAGTTCGCGTCGAGGGTCACCGTCGTCACCTGCTGGGCCGCGACATCCTCCGTCACGAGGGGATTCCCGAACGCATCAACCCTAGTCCGGACCGAGTCCACACTCGGCGCGCTCACAAGCGCCCACACGCTGTCGGCAATCACTCTCGTCGCGGGCGTGGCCGAGGACCCGGTGTGCGAGGCCGTATCAATCAACTCGGCGGCGAGCGTCGAGCGAAACCGCGTGCCTAACCGCTTGGTCGCGCCATCGGCGAGCACGGCCGGCGTGCTGTCGGACGCCACGGTGCTCGCGAAGTCATAGCGGTAGAGCCACGTGTTGCCACCGCGATCCGTGACCTGCGTCAATCGGTGGTGCGTGTCATAGGTACCGCTGAACGTCGTCGTGTTCGTGGGATCCTTGATCGTCGTCAGGTTCCCGCTCGCATCCACCGTGAAATGCGACACGCGGCCGCCCGGATCGGTGATCGTGCTCAGCTTGTTGCTCGTATAACCCAACGTGAGGGAGTCGCCGATCGGATCGACCACGGCCGCGAGCAGATTGGATCCGTTGTAGTGGTACTGCGTCGAGTCGCCAAAGCGATTCTTCGCCGTGAGCAGATACCCGGTGGGCGAAAAGGTGAGGATCGTGCCATCCGGGCTCGTGCGGTGATAGCTCGTCACCGTGCCTCCACTCAAGATGGTCGTGAGCGTCGAGAAGTCGCCGAACGGCGCGACCCATGGCGAGGTCTTGGTCGGCCGCGTGAAGAGGAGCATACCGCCCGTCCCATCCGTAATACCGAGCGACAGCGAGTCCGACGTGAAAACGAGGTGTTCGAGGCCGGCAATACCCCAGCCCGCCCCATAGGGGCTCGAGGATTCGTTATCGATCACGAGCGTCGTCGCGACAGGAAACTGGGTCACCGTTCCGGCGTACGACCCGCTGGTCCAGCGACTCTTAATGATCGTCGTGTCGTGATAAATGCCGGTGGCGAGGACGGTCGCGACTTGCCCGGCCAGGCGCTTGGTACTCGTGTCCGTACCGCCTTGCGCGACGTAGAGCTCCGTGGTGCCGTTGGTGAAGGTCTCGTTCACGCCGCCGCGCACCGCCGAGAGCGAGAGCTGCTGGGCGAGCTCGAAGCTCCGGTCTTTGACGTCAACGGCGACAACGCCTAACGGATACGCCATGCCGCTCGAGTAGACGAGCGACACCGAGCGCGCCACATCAAGACTCGTGTAGGCCGGTGTCGTGTAGCCAGCGGTCACGTTGAAACAGCTCAAGGCGCAGAGCGCCGTCGCGTGGTTGTACCCGTTGTGCGGCACCGTCGACACCTCGGGCGGCAACGGCACCGGCACGGTCACCGCGAGCGTCGCGGTGTCGCCGCCGATGCCATGAAGCGGAATGGCGGACAGGCTCACGCTTCCCGAGGTCCCGCTGCCCATCGTCGTCACGCTCACGTTCGCGGTGCCGGACGCGCCCGCGGCCAACGCCATCGGACTCGACGTCAGCAGAGTGCACGTCACTCCGCTGCACGACTTGGCGAGGGTCACTGTGTCCGGAACGGTGCCGAGGTTCTTGACCGTGAAGTTCTGCGTATAGGTGGTGTCCGGCGGCATCGTGATCGCGCCCTTGGGCGTCACCTTGATCGGATTCAGCTTGATCGTGTCCGTCGCCTGGAGCTCGACGTTGCCCTCGGCGGTGACGACGGCGACGCCGGTCCCGGCGGCCGGCCCGCCGGTGAAAATAAGCTTCACCTGCTTCGAACGCCCAACCTTGACCGTGTCGATCGCCGGGGTCACCGAGCAGGCGGAGAGAATCCCCGGTTTGGTGCAGAAGACATCGAGGATATCGTCCATGCTGCCGTTGTTATCGATCTCGAACACCACCGTGTCCGTCGCGCCGACATAGACGGTCGTCGACAGCGTACAGGGCGTGATCGTCTCGAAGCTGCCGCAGAGGCTCAGCATCGGCGTTCGGTGTCCGCGAGTGCGTGGGCGATGGAGCCTGGTCGACGCATCACCGCCGATGGCGAGCCCCGCGCGTGCGACGAACGCACGGCCAGTCAGCACGGTAACCGTCAGCATGGCCAACAGCAGAATGAGACCCACCCGATGACGCGCACGCATGGCACCGCTCCACGAGAATGGAGACGGTTCGCCCGGATGCACGCCGTGGGCCGACGCCGCTGAATGCCTAACTTGCCATGCCGCTTTGCCTTACGCCCGCATCGGTCGGCCGTCGCTCGCCGGTTCTCGCGAAATTCTCAAGAAATTCTTGAGAATGCCCTCTAAAAGCCGGTCGCGTCCGCCTAACGCTCGCGTGGCCGCGCGTTCGGCAGAAGGCGCCTCCAGGGCGTGGCTGCTGCGGACAGCGGTCATCTGCCGTTTGCCAGTCAGAGACCAGTGCGGCCTGTCGCGATCGGGCTGTTGCGTCGCCAAATGGGGATGGCCTTATCGTGTGTGAACCCTGTCGTCTGCAACGCGTTTCGAGTAGACGCGTCGGCGATACGCGGACATACCTAGCCCGCCCCTGGTAGACCGAGGTTCTTCCTCACATATTCCGCACATGAAGCGCCGCGACATGACCTATCGTATTGTCCCGCTTGCGAGCGACGCGGCGCGCGATGCGCGGCTCGGCGCGACGGTCGCCCAGCGTCTCGAGATGCTGGCCGAACTGTCGAATCTCGCGTGGTTGGCAACGGGACGTCCCTTCCCGCGGTACGACAGGCGGCACATGCCCGTCCGCCTAACCACGTTACGCGAGCAAGGTCGGCCCTGACGAGCGGTGATCGACGACTTCCGCGATTTTCTTCGCGAGCTCATGGCCGCGAATGTGCAATTCCTGGTCGTCGGCGCTCACGCGCTGAGCGTGCATGGCGTCCCGCGCGCGACCGGCGATCTCGATGTCTGGATGCGCCCGGATCATGACAACGCATCGCGCCTCATGACGGCGCTCGAGCGGTTTGGTGCACCCACGACGGAATTGAATATCAGCGCCGCGGACTTCAGCAAGCCCGACATGGTCGCACAGCTCGGCGTGCCGCCCTACAGAATCGACATCCTCACGTCCATCAGCGGCGTGGACTTCGATGGAGCCTGGTCCGATCGCACGAACGGTGTGATCGCCGGCGTGTCAGTGCCAATTCTTGGACGCCAGTCGTTTGTGACCAACAAACGAGCTGCCGGCCGCACGAAGGACTCTGCCGATCTCGAAGCGCTCGGCGAGGCATAGCTGTCGCCCGACAAAGCCATCGCGGCGTGGCGATGGTGGCGGGGCCGGCGGTATCACCGCGGCGGCGCCACCGGGCTCACCGTCGGCGCGGCCACCTGCGCCATCACCGAACGCAGCTTGGGCAGCTCGGTCGAGATGATGTCGTTCAGCTTGCCGATCGTCGCGACGAGATGACGCTTCGACTCATCGAGTGTACGTTGCTCGGCCTCCGTGGGCGTCGCCGATGACGCCTCGAGGCCGCCTAACAGATCGTACGCGTTGCCGATCGTCGTGCCGTACGACTCGCCAAACCCGCGGTGTACCGCCCTCAGCAGCGTCGACACGTGACTCACGATGCTGTCGGCGGCCGTGCCCTTCCGATTCCCAACCAGCGCCCGCGCGCGTGCCACTTCCGTGTCCACTTCCGCGAGCGCACGCTTGCCGTCACGGAACGCACGAGTCAACGAATCGATTTCGGCACTCATGTCTTCGCGCGCGCGCAGCGCATCGGGGGTCGTCACCGCGGCAGAATCGCGCCGCACGTGCACGACTTGCGTGAGCGTCGTGCCATCCGCCGTGAGGCGGACGGTATAGTCGTCAGGTACCACGTACGGCGCCCGCGGCGCACCGTAGAAGCCCGAGTCGTCGGGCGCGGGCGCGAATGCGTACTGCGTGTGCAGATCCCAGAGCACGCGATGAAGGCCCGCGCCGCCCGGACCGGTCAGCTCGCGCACGCGATTTCCGCCGGCACTGGTGATGTCGATGTGCACGCTCGAATCGCGCCCAGCCGCAGTGTCGGCCAATCGATACGTGATCAACGCCCCGACCGGCGTGTTAGGCGAGAGCAACTGCTGGAGGCCGGACAACGGTTGGTCGCGCCACTGGTAGTACTCGGTGGCCGTGCGCATCGGGAACAACCGCGCTCCCTCCCTTTCCGTTGCCGAGTCCTCGAGCGCGCGAATGTCGTCGAGGATGATGACGCTGCGTCCGTACGTGCCTAAAATGAGATCGTTGGTGCTGTCATCGACGAGAATGCGATCGACCATTACCCGCGGCAACGTCGCGCCGGGGAATCGCCAGTGCCGGCCGCCATCGAACGTCCAGTAGAGGCCGAACTCCGTACCCGCAAACAACACGCTGCGATTGCGCGGATCTTCGGTGAGCGTCTTGACGGGCGTGCCAGCCGGAAGATCACCAGCGATCGATGTCCACGTCGCGCCGCCGTCGGTGGTCTTGAAGACGTAGGGCGCGAGATCGTCGTCGTAATGTCCATCGAACGTCACGTAGGCCGTGCGCGCATCGAACTTCGATGCGCGGACGGCACTCACCCATCGCGGCCCGCGCAAATGAAATCGCGACGTGAGATTCGTCCAGTGCGCGCCGCCGTCGGTGGTCATCTGGACGTTCCCATCGTCGGTGCCGACGTAGATCGTGCCGGCGGCCTTCGGCGATTCGCTGATCGTCGTGATGTTGCCGTAGAGGCCGGTGCCGTCGTCGCGCGATGGCGTCGTGCTGTCGCGCAGCGGGATGCCATCGCCGAGACTCGCCTTCTTCCAATCCTTTTCGTTTCGCGTGAGATCCGGGCTCAGCACCTTCCACGTGGTGCCGTGATCGGTCGTCGCGAGCAGCTTGTTGGCGCCATAGTAGAACGTGTGCGGATCGTTAGGCGAGACGAGGATGGCCGTGTTCCAGTTGAACCGGTACGGCTCGGCCGAATCAGCCGAAACGGGAGTGATGCGCCGCTCTTCGCGGGTCACGAGGTCCACCACGTATCCACGCCCATTCTGCGAGTTCGTGTACACGAAGCGCGGGTCAGTCGGATCGACCGCGACTTGAAAGCCGTCGCCATACTCGAGAAAGGTGACACCGACATCTGTGAGCGAGCCGCGCGAATGCGTGCCGCTCGGAAACGTGAAGGTGCCGAGGTCCTGTAAGCCGCCGTAGATCCAATACGGATCGCGGTGGTCGATGGCAATGTCGTACAACTGGCCGATCGGCAGGTTGTTCACATATTCCCAGTGGCGCGCGCCATCGTACGTGAACCATACGCCACCATCGTTGCCGAGCATCATGTGGTCCGGCTGGTGCGGATCGATCCAGAGGGCGTGGTTGTCGGGATGGATGCGCACGTTCACGGAATCTTCGGTGAACGTTTTGCCGCCGTCGATCGACACGTGCAGCGATGTCAGCGGGAGCCATACTTTGTTCGGGTTCGTCGGGTCGATGCGGATCTGCCCGTAGTAGTTGCCGCGCTCATCGAGGCGATTCTGGCGCGTCCACGTCGTGCCGCCGTCCGTCGAGCGAAATACGCCGCCGTTCCGGTTTTCGATCACCGCATACACGATGCGCGGATCGCTCTTGGCGATCGCGACGCCGATGCGGCCGGTGTTGCCCGTCGGCAGTCCGTTAGTCAGGCGCGTCCACGTGTCGCCGCCGTCGAGCGAGCGCCAGAGGCCGCTGCCCGGGCCGCCGCCCACGAAACCGAAGGCGCGGCGACGCCGCTCGTATGTCGCGGCGAACACCGTGTGGCCGTCATCGCCCAGCGCGACCTCGATGACACCCGTGTTGGCATCGACGCCGAGGACCTTCTTCCACGTAGCGCCTCCATCTTTCGTCCGGTAGAGCCCGCGCTCTTCGTTAGGCCCGAACAGGTGGCCGGCCGCCGCGACGAACACCGTGTTGGGATCGTGCGCGTCGATCACGACGCGGCCGATGCTTTGCGTGTCCTTGAGGCCCATGAACTGCCACGTCGTGCCGCCATCGAGCGAGCGATACACGCCATCGCCCCAGGTGGACGTCTGGCGATTGTTCGCCTCCCCCGTGCCGACCCACACGATGCTCGGATCACTTGGCGCAATCGCAATGTCGCCGATCGAGAGATCGCTGCCCGACTGGTCGAACACCGGTTCCCATGTGACGCCGTTGTCGCGGCTCCGAAAGACGCCGCCGCTCGCGGCGCCGACGAAAATGATGCGCGGGTCATTGGCCACTGCTTCGATGTCATCGACGCGGCCGCCGAACGACGCCGGGCCGATCGCACGCCAGGCGGTATCGGGCCAATCGGCCGCCTGGGC
>DASUHB010000005.1 GCA_036273715.1 Gemmatimonadaceae bacterium | reverse complement strand
CGCTCGACCAGCTGCTCCGGCGAAAACGCCGCCAGCCGCAGGTGGCGAACCGCGGCGTCGAGCAGCACCCGTTCGGGCACCAGGCCGACGATCTCGCTCCACGTCACCGGCACGCCGGCGGCCGCGGCTTCCATCGCCACCAGCTCGAACGCGCGGTACGGCGGCGTCTGGTCGATGTCGACGAGGTTCATCGACACCTGGGCCTGGCCGTCCACCTCCAGGCCTAACGCTTTAACGTAGCGCAAGCCGCCCGACGAGCCGCGGACGGCTTTGGCGATGCGCTTGGCCTCGCCCACGTGCGATGCGTCGCCCAGGTATACGTTGTACGCCACGAGGAACGGACGCGCGCCGATCGCGACGGCGCCCGCGGTCGGGTGGATTTTCGGCGGGCCGAAGTCCGGCGTGCGCGCGGGATTGGTCTCGATCTCGGCGCGGATGCCCTCGAACTGGCCGCGGCGCACATCGGCGAGATTCTCGCGCTCGGGCCGGGTGGCTGCGCGCTCGTACAAGTACACCGGGATGCCGAGCTCGCGCGCCACGCGTTCGCCTAACTGTCTGGCGAGCGCGACGCACTCATCCATCGTCGCGCCGTCGAGCGGCACGAAGGGGACGACGTCGGTGGCGCCCATGCGCGGGTGCTCGCCCGTGTGCCGGGTGAGGTCGATCCGGTCCGTCGCCGCGCGCATGCCGGCGAACGCCGCGTCGACGGCGCACTCGCGCGGCGCGACGAACGTGATGACGGATCGGTTGTGCGATTCGTCGGACGAGACATCGAGGACGACGGCGCCCGGCACGGCGGCGATGGCGTCGCGAATCGCCTGGACGACCTCGGGCCGGCGTCCTTCGCTGAAGTTCGGGACGCATTCGACGAGCGGCATGGGGAACCGTTGCCTAACGGCCGCGCTGGCCGGAGCGCGCCGCGGTGTGCCGCGGCTTCCCCTGGTGCGTTGGGACGGCGGACTGGCGCGGCGTCGGCGCCGGCGCCCCCTTGGACGGGCGATCCCGGCCGTGCCGTGGGATCGGCGGTGTGCGTTTCTTCTTCATGGCTGGAAGATGAAAGGACGCCGGTGCGGGCGGAAGGCTCTCAGACGTAGCGGCCGATGGCCATCGCGCATGCGGCGACGATCAGCAGCAGCGTGGCGATGCGTATCGCGGAGGCGGCGCGGGTGCGATGCTTGGTGGCGAGCGCGAGCAGGGCCTGCCGCTCGTTCGCCGTCGCTTGTGCGGCCTGCTGCGCCGCTGCCGTCGCGCGCTTGATCGACGGCGTGACGATCGACATGCCGAGGATGAGCGCAAGCAGCGCGCAGATGCCGCCAAAGCCTAACGTCATGCCCATGCCCGACGAGCTGAACCCGGGCGCCACGCTGCTCGCGTGCGCGTACAGCCAGAACCCGCTGAGCACCGTGACCAACGCGAAGATCGGAAACGCGGTGAAGAGCCCGCGGCGCTGCAGGACCGTCATCACCTTGCTGCCCTCCTCTCCGCTTTCGGCGATCGAGGGCAACAGGAAAAACGTGCCGAACACGGCGAATCCGACCCACAACACGCCGCCCACCACGTGCAGCAGGCGCAGAATGATCGTTACCCAGCTCATGGTGGCATACCTCCAGGTTTCCGGTGAATGCCTACGTTAGGCAGGCGAGGCGGCGGAAGCAGCCGCCGCCGGCGTGGTCGTCTGCTGCCCGACGGCCTCGCGCAGCGCTTTCATCATCACCTGGTCGTTGGCCGCCGCCTGCTCCGGCAGCACCGGATAGCGCACGACGAACTCGAGCGCCTGCTCGCTGAACCGCACGTCCACTTGCGGCTCCGGCGTCGACGTGTCGAAGTCGACCAACCGCTGCACCGTCGCGTGCTGCTCGTCGATCGAGCGGCGGTAGCCCGCGTACACGGCGTCGGCCACGGACTTGAGCTTCGCCTGCGTGCCCGTCACGTCGGTGGACGGCGGCAGCGACAGGGTGAACGTGTGCCACGTGTATTCGGCGCCCGGAATCTGCTTGAACAGTGCCGCCGGTTGGAACAGGACGGCGTTGGACAGCACGACGATGCGTCCGGTGGGCTGCAGCTCAGGCCCGGCGAGCTCCATGAGATAGATACGAATGAGCCCGATGTCCACGACGCGCCCGGTGACACCGGCGAGCGTGATGCGATCGCCCACGCGCACGCCATAGCGCCCGATGAGGAAGAAGTAGGCGACGATCGCCAGAATGACGTTCTGCAGCGCGACCGCGAGACCCGCGGTGAGGAATCCGACGTATGTCGCGAGCGATCCGATCTCCGACACGAAGCCGATGACGATGATGGCGAGGAGCGCGATGGCGACGGCCACGCGGCGCAGGAGCAGGAACTGGCGGCGCCGCCGGGCGTCGTGGAGATACCGGAACGTGGCGCGGCGCCACACCTCCGAGATGAACAGCACGATGATGATCGACGCGAGCAGGATCGCCGCGTGGAGCAGCAGGTCGCCTAACACATCGTTGGCCCGCGTCTTGATGATGTCGCGCCACTCGCCGAGCGTGCCGCGCGCGTCATCGACCGTGATGTCCTGTTCGCCGATCGGGACGAGCAGCGTCGACAGCTGGCGGAACCGGGTCGTGGCGCTGTCGAACTGGTGCTGTACCTGGAGCAGTTGCGACGGATCCACGGTGCCCGAGTCTGCGGCGTGGGCACGCACGAGCGTCCGCGCCTGGCGGCCCACCGCCACGCGTATCGAGTCGATCGACTTATTCAACTGGTCGGTCGCGTCGATCGCATCGGCCAGGCTCCTGCTCGTGCCGCGGAGGGAAAACCAATCGGAGGCGAGCGCGATGAGTCCGCGCGGGTGGCTGCCCGGCGGCGGCGCCTCGAGCGCGGGCGGGGGTGCGGCCGCCGTCGCTCGCGCGGCGGCGCTGGTGTCCGCGCCCGACGCGGGCGTCGCCGAGGCCGAGGTTGCGGGTCGAGCCGCCGTCGTGCCGTGCTTGGCTTCGGGCACCGACCGCTCCACTTCGGCAATCTGTCCCGTTAGGCTTCCCGTGCCGCCAACCCCATGGGCCGCCATGTTGGCGGCGAAGCGCTGCAGCTCGAGGATGGTCTTCTGCACCTCGAGCGCCAGATTGATCTCCGACTGCAGCTCGTCGCGTTGGGCGCTGAGATCGCGTTGCGCGCGCGCGGGCGCCTTCGAGATCTGGTCGTCGAGCGCCGCCAGCCGCGATTGCAGATTCGCGACGCGACCCGCCGCCCGCGTCGCCGAGCGCTCGAGTCGCGCCGCATCATCGGACGAGTCCGGAGCGGCCGACGTGTCCGGCGGCGCATGCGCCGCATCGATGAGCCGCGCCGCAGCCGTGGCAAAATCGAACGCATATTGCACCGCCGCCAGCGATGTCCGCTGCAGGCGGTCATGCGCGATCTCGTTGTCGGCCAGCGCAGACGACTGCGACAACGTCGAGAGCCGTCGATACCACGCGATAGTCAGGTGCAGATGTCGCAGCACCTGGTCGCCCCAGACGGGCGCTGCGCGTCCGGATGGAGCAGGCTTGGTCGCTGCCGGTTTGGGCGTTGCCGGCACGGGCGCCGGCCGCTGCGCCGCCGCCTGCGCGGCCGTGGCGAATAGGGCGCCCACCACCAGCGCGATCCACAGCCGCTTGCCGAACGCGAGCATCGCCCTCCGATCGATCCTGGTTTGTCCGTCTATATGCCCGGGCGCGACGGCCGTCGCGCGACCCGAGTGAATGTAGCCACCGCCGGAGCACTACGGGAGCATGGACGCGCGCTTCGACTGGATGCGGGCTTGCAGATGAGCTAAAGGCAGCGTCGACCGATCGGGCTGGTTCGCCCCGGATCCTTCTAACGTCACGCCTAACCCAATCCGCTGTCCAAGCGCCGGGTCACGGGCTGCCTCGCGATTCCGCGCCCGCGATACCTGCGAGCAATGCGCCGAGCCAGGCGTGCATCGTTGGCGTGCCCGCGAGCACGCTGCTCCGCGCGAGGGGCAGCGGGGCGCCGTCGATCGTCGAAATCGCACCGCCCGCTTCCCGAACGATGAGCGCCGCGGCGGCGAAATCCCACGGAGAGAGCGTCATCTCCCAGAACGCCTCGAAGCGCCCGCATGCCACGTCGCAGAGGTCGAGCGCGGCCGACCCCGCGCGGCGAACGCCGGCCGTGTCGCGCGCCACTGCGTCCAGCTGCCGAAGGTAGAGAGGCAACTGATCCGGCGTGCGAAACGGAATGCCGGTGCCAACGAGGGCGTGCTGCGGATCATCGATGCGGGACACGGCGATGCGCGCACCGTTTCGCGTCGCGCCTTCGCCCAACACGGCGGAAAACGTCTCGCCCGATACGACGTTGCGCACCACGGCTGCCGAGGTGATACCACCCGTGACGAGCGCGATCGACACGGCATACTGCGGATAGCCGTGCAGAAAATTCGTCGTGCCGTCGAGCGGGTCGACCACGAAGACCGTGTCTGCATCGAGCGCCGCATCCGGTGAGAGCTCTTCGCCCAGAATGCGCGCCTCGGGCGCACCGGCGAGCAGCGTCTCCCGCACGATGCGTTCGGCGCCCGTATCGACGTCGCTCACATAGTCCTGATGTGCTTTGGACCGCCATACGAGCGTGTCGCGCCTGAGACTGCGCTCGGCGATGAACAGCGCGGCTGCGTCCGCCGCGCGATGCATCACCGCGACCAACTGACGCGCGCGAGCGGCGATGTCTGCTTGCACGCTTTTTGGAGCGTTCATAGCTTCCTGAAATGTCCAGGATCTTCAGCGGAATACAGCCATCCGGAGAGCTGCATATCGGGAACTACCTCGGCGCGGTGAAAAATTGGGTTCAGCTGCAGCACCGCTACGAGTGTGTGTTCTGTATCGTCGACTACCACGCCATCACCGGCCACTATGAGCCCGCGGACTTGCGACAGCGCACGTTCGACATGGCGGTGTCGCTGCTGGCCGCGGGATTGGACCCCGACAAATGTACGCTGTTCGTCCAGTCGATGGTGCCCGAGCATACCGAGCTCGCGTGGATCTTGAACACGGTGACGCCGCTCGGAGAACTGGAGCGCCAGACGCAGTTCAAGGACAAGGCGTCGCGTCAGGAAAGCGTGCTTGCGGGGCTGCTCAACTATCCGGTGCTGCAAGCGGCCGACATTCTCCTCTATCGCGCCGATCTGGTGCCGGTAGGCGAGGACCAGGTGCAGCATCTCGAGCTCACTCGCGAAGTGGCGCGCCGGTGGAACGCCAAGTTCGGCGCCGACTACTTCCCCGAGCCCAAGCCGCTGCTCACGCCGGCGCGCCGCATCATGGGACTGGACGGCCAGAGCAAGATGTCCAAGTCGTTAGGCAACACGGTCGGGCTGCTCGAGTCGCCGGACGAGATCTGGGCGAAGCTGCGGCCGGCGGTCACCGATCCGGCGCGCGTTCGGCGCACCGATCCGGGAACGCCGGAAATCTGCAACATCTATCACCTGCACAAGGGATTCAGCGACGCGGCCACGGTCGAGCACGTGGCCGTCCAGTGCCGGACCGCCGGCTGGGGATGCATCGACTGCAAGAAGGTGCTGCTCGAGTCGATGCTGCGCGAGCTCGGCCCCATCCGGGAGCGCGCGCGCGAGCTGCAGGCGAATCCCGCGCGCATTGCCGAGATTCTCGCGCACGGCGCCGAGACGTGCCGCGCGATGGCGCGCGAGACGATGACGGCCGTGAAGACCATGATGGGATTGCTCTGACGTCTTGCTCTCGCACGCACGGGCCATGATCGACTCCGTCCAGGATCCGCTCCGCCTCGAGCTGTTGATCAAGCTGCTCGTCGCCGTCGTGTTAGGCGGCGCGGTGGGCGTCGAGCGCGAGATGTCGGGCAAACCGGCGGGATTGCGCACCACGATTCTCATCTGCGTGGGCGCGGCGCTGTTCACGCACCTGTCGGTCGCCATCGGACTCGTCTCGCAGACGCCGGCCGGACAGCCGTACGGAGACGTGACGCGCATTGCGGCGCAGATCGTGACGGGCATCGGCTTCCTCGGTGCGGGCGCGATTCTGCACGAGCGGGGCAGTGTCGTCGGCTTGACGACCGCGGCCACCATCTGGGTGGTGGCGGCGATCGGCATGGGCGTCGGCGCCGGTGCGTACGCCGAGGCGGTTGGCACGACGATCATGGTGTGCCTGGTGCTCATCGGGTTGCGGCCGATCGAGCGGAAGCTGGTCATGGTGCGCCGCACGGTGACGGCGACGCTCCGCGTTGCGCCTAACACGGACTTCGCGACGTTCGAGGATGCGTTTCGCGATTCGGGGGTGCACGTGAGATCGCGGCGCACGTACGATCACGTGGGTGACCGCACGTTCGAGCTGACGCTCGTCGGGCCCTCCAAGCGTTTCGATGTGCTGGTCGATGTGCTGCGCCGGCGTCAGGATGTCGTGAGCATCTACGTGGACTGACGTGCGGCGTCGTCTGGTTGCGGACCTCAATGCCACCGCGGCGACGTGGGCGCTGCCTCCCGAGGGCATGGCCCAACTGCGTGAGGCGGCGCCGGCAGGCTGGGAGGCGATCGTCATCGATGCGCCGACTATTTCCGATGGCGACGGCGGCGCGCCGCCGAGCGAGCAGGCGCGCGCCGCCATCAAGGACGCGGAAGTGTATGCGGGATTCGGAATGTCGCCGGCGCTCTTCGCGGAGGCGTCGCATCTGCGGTGGGTCCATTCTGCGGCGGCCGGCGTCGGCGCGCTGCTGTTTCCGGCGTTGAAGGCGAGCGACGTCATCATCACGAATTCCGCCGGCGTGCACGCGACGCCCATCGCCGAGCACGTGCTCGCGGGCGTGCTGGTGCTGCTGCGCGGGTTGGACATCGCGCGCGAGCGACAGCGCGAACGCGCATGGGATCGGCCGTCGTTCTCCGGGCCGGGCACGCCGGTGCGCGAAGTCGGCGACTGCCGGGTGCTCATCCTCGGCGCCGGCGGCATCGGCAGCGCGATCGCGGAGCGCCTGACGTTCCTCGGCGCGCGCTGCCGCGGCGTGCGGCGCCACCCGGAGCGCGGTCTGCCTAACGGATTCGAGTCCGTCCTCGGGCCGGCGGACTGGGCCGGTGCGTTGGACGAGACCGACATCCTCATCATTGCCGCGCCGGCGACGAACGAAACGCGCGGCCTGGTGGCCGCGGCGCACCTGGACCGCCTGCCGCGCAACGGCATCGTGGTGAACATCGCGCGCGGATCGCTCGTCGAGGAAGCCGCGCTCGCCGAACGCATCGCCGACGGACGGCTGCGCGGCGCGGTGCTCGACGTGTTCGCGCACGAACCGCTCGAGCCTTCGAGTCCGCTGTGGGGGCTGTCGTCGGTGGTGATGACCCCGCATGTTTCGGCAGTGTCGCCGCACGGCTACTGGCGCCGCGAGCTGGATCTCTTGATCGACAACTGGCACCGCTTCGCCAGCGGCACACCGATGCGCAACGTGGTGGATCGCACTCTCGGATACTGACACGCGCCATGCACACCAAGCAGAAGTCGTTCTCGGGCGTCATCGCGCCCGTCGTCACGCCGTTCGAGCCCAACACGGGCGAGCTGGCGGCGGACGCGTTTCGCGGCAACCTCCGCGCGCATTTCGCGCACGGCGCGGCCGGCGTGCTGTTGTGCGGGTCCACCGGCGAGGCGGCGCTGCTCGACGAAAGCGAGCGCGACCGGTTGGTCGAGCTGGCGCGTCCGTTAGTCGCGGGCGAGCACTGGCTGCTCGTGGGCGTGGGCGGCGAGTCGACGCGTCAAACCATCGCGCGGGCGAGGCGAGCGGCCGAGCGGGGCGCGGACGCCGTGCTCGTCGTGGCGCCGCACTATTACGGCGGCGCGATGACACCCGATGCGTTAGGCGCGCACTATCGCGCGGTCGCCGACGCGAGCCCGGTGCCGGTGCTACTCTACAACATCCCGAAGTACATGCACTTTGCGCTCGACGCCGTCCTCGTGCGCGAGTTGTCGGCGCACGCGAATGTCGTGGGCATCAAGGACAGCTCGGGCGACCTCGACCTGTTGCGCGGATATCTCGCGTCGCAGCACGACCAATTCGCCGTCTTGACGGGCAACGGCGGGACGTTTCTCGCGGCTTTGGAGCTCGGCGCGCGTGGCGGCATTCTCGCGGTGTCGCTCCTGGCCGGCGAGTTGTCGGTGGCGGTGTGGCGCGCGTTCGAGGCCGGCGACCGCGCCCGCGCCGCCGCGTTGCAGGCGCGGCTGACGCCGTTGTCGAACGAGATCGTCGGCGGCATGGGCGTGCCGGGCGTGAAGGCGGCATTGGATCAGGTGGGTGGCGGACTCACCGGCGGCGCGCCGCGTCCGCCGCTGCTCCCGGTAAAGACGGCGCAGCGGCAGCGCATCGCCGCGCTGCTCGACGCGGCGGACGCCGCCCGCGCCGCCTAACGGAAAATGCCTGGTGCGCGCGAGCATCTCGAGCGGCTCGCGGCGCACCCGCGGCCGGCCGGGTCGCCGGCCGAGCGCGCGGCGCGCGAGTGGTGCCGCGCGGCGCTTGCGGACGCCGGCTTCGCCGTCGCCGCCGAGCCGTTCAGCTACTCCTCGATCCCCGGACGCGCCGCCACCCCTGCGTTAGGCCTGGCCGGCATGGCGGTGATATGCACGGCCGCCCGCCTCGCCATGGATGGACACGCGTGGGGAGCGGCCCTGCTGCTCATCCTCGCCGGCGCAGGCGTGGGCGTCATCGCCGCCTGGTTCGCCCGCGTTGCCGTCACGCGATTGCGGTGGGGTCGCCGGGACGGCATCAACCTCGTTGCCACGCGCGGCCAAACACCTCCGACACTCTGGCTCACCGCACACCTGGACTCGAAGAGCCAACCGGTCCCGATTCTCGTCCGCGCTGCCGGCATCACGGCGCTGCTCGTGATCTGGGCCGGCGCCCTGGTCATGGCGGTCGCGCAAGGCCTGTTGGGCGGAAGCCAGGGTCTATGGCCGTGGCTTGCCGCCGCCGCATTGGTCGCGGGAGTCCCGGTGGCGGCGAGCGTCGTCGGAGCTCGGTCGCCGGGCGCAGTCGACGACGCGTCGGGCGTCGCCACGGTGCTGCGCACGGCCGAGCTCGCCGACCCGGCTCTTCCGTTAGGCATTCTCCTCACCAGCGCCGAGGAGCTCGGCCTCGCCGGCGCGCGAGCCTGGGTCCGGAGCCGCGAAACCCCGCCGGCCCGCGCCATCAATATTGACGGCATCGATGACTCGGGCCACGTGAACATCACGTACACCGGCCGCCGTCCCGACGCGCTCATTGCCCAGCTCGACTCGCCCGGCGACGCGCTCCGGGTATCGCGACTCTTTCCCGGGGTCCTCGTCGATGCCGTCGCCCTCACGGACGGGGGATGGCGCGCCGTGACCGTGAGCAAAGGCACGTGGCGCACCGTCGCGCGGATCCACACCCCCAAAGACAACCTCTCGGCTCTCACCGGCGACGGCGTCGAATCCGTGGCCCGGTGGCTTTCCGTAGTGATTCCACGGGCGGCCCGAACCGTGGAGACCTGAGATGCAAATCGCACTGCTGATTATCGCTCTCGTCATCGGCCTTCTCATGCTGCCATTCGGGCTGCCCGGCCTGTGGGTGATGGCCGGTGCGGTGCTGCTCGATGCCGCCGTGGTCCCGGCGCACGTGGTGAGCCTGTGGCTCGGCATCGCGTTCGCGGTGGTCGCCGGGCTGGCCGAGTTGGTGGAGCTCGCTGTGGCTGGCCGCTTTGCTCGGCGCTACGGCGGATCTCGTCGCGCCGGATGGGGCGCCATCATTGGCTCGCTGATTGGAGCCTTCGTCGGAGTGCCGATCCCGCTCATCGGGTCGGTGATCGGTGCGTTTGTCGGCGCATTTGTCGGCGCGTTCGTCGCCGAGATGTCACAGCGGACGGAGCTTGCTCCCGCCGCCCGCGTGGCCACCGGCGCGCTGCTCGGCCGCATTGCCGCAACGGCAATGAAGATCGGCGTGGGATGCGCAGTGCTCGCGTGGGTGGTGCTGTCGATCCTGCTGCGATGAGAGGGTCCGGTAAGGCGGAGCACGGGACGGGGAGAGTGCTACGCTCATGAAGACGCGGACAAAGCAAGACGCAACGGACAAAGCACCGATAAAAAAATGGGTCTTCGGGGAATTTCGAGGAAAGCAGGTCGGTACACGTCGGCGCACTATGTCTGCTGGAAGAGCGACGTGAGGGCTAACTGGAGGCCTGTGTGGAGAGCTTCTTCGCTCTGGTGTGAAGGATAACGACAACGATACAAGAGATGGGGTCGGTGCATGTGCAACCTCAACGACGCGTCGTTAGGCGTGGAGGTGCGCCGACCCCATCTCTTGCATCCTGGTTGTTATCCTTTTGACCTTTGTCGTAGATCCCTCCATGTGGGCTTGGTTTTGCTCGTGTCGTCTCCCGAAGCCCTTTTCCAACAAAGCACGCCTGGAAGCCAACTACGCTTGACGAACCCGGCGCCGAGCAGCCGAGCGATCCGCGTGTCGTTATCCATGCTCTTGTCCGTTCAATCCGTTTTCAAGGCCCACCCCGACCGCGCCGAGCGGGATGCCCGCGTCGCCACCAACGAGCCTCAGCGCCGTACCACACCAGACTGTCCGTCTGTTGACGCGGGCCGTCGTGCGGAGGAAGTTTGCTAGGTGCGCCGCGTGGCGATGTCCGCGGTCGTGTACTGGTCCCGACGGGCGTCGCACTGCCGAGTCCGTCAAGCGAAAATGTCTCGTCGTCTCGAGCCCTGGGTCATGTTCGACTCCGAAGTGCGAACGTTGTGTGTCGTTGGCGCCCAGTGGGGCGATGAAGGCAAAGGGAAGCTCGTCGACGTGATCGCCGAGCGCGCCGACTGGGTCGTGCGATACCAGGGCGGCGCGAACGCGGGACACACGGTGCACCTGGGCGGGCGGCAGTTCGTGCTGCACCAGATTCCGAGCGGCATTCTGCACCCGGGCGTGCGGTGCGCCATCGGCAACGGCGTGGTGCTCGATCCCGACACCTTGTTCACGGAGATCGACGAGTTGGTGCGCGACGGTGTGGATGTCGAAGGGCGTCTTTACGTGAGCGATCGCGCGCACCTGGTGCTGCCGTACCACAAACTGGTCGACTGCGAGAGTGCGGCGAGTCGTGCGATCGGCACGACCGGTCGCGGCATCGGTCCGGCGTACGAGGACAAAGTGGCGCGCCGCGGCATACGCGTGCAGGACCTGCGGCACCTGGACCGGCTGCGCGAGCTGGTGAAGGGCGGTATCGAGCATGCGAATGCCCAACTGGCGGCATCCGGATCGGACAAGCGCGCGAACGCTGAAGACACGGTGGCGCTGCTCGAGCGGTTGGCGCCGCGTCTGTTGGTGTTGGCCGACGATGTTGGCTTGGCGGTGCATCGCGCGCGGCGTGCGGGCGCGGCGGTGCTGCTCGAGGGCGCGCAGGGGTCGCTGCTGGACGTGGATCACGGGACGTATCCGTTCGTCACGTCGAGCAGCACGACGTCGGGCGGCGCGGCGACGGGGGCGGGCCTGGCGCCGACCTCGATCGACGCTGTGTTAGGCGTCGTGAAAGCGTACACGACGCGGGTCGGCAACGGGCCGCTGCCGACGGAGCTCGAGGAGCCGTTGGGCGCGGTGGTGCGCAAGTTAGGCAATGAGTTCGGCGCGACCACGGGCCGTCCGCGGCGCTGCGGCTGGTTCGATGCCGTCGTCGTGCGCTATGCGGCCCGGGTGAACGGTCTCACGGGGCTGGCGGTGACGAAGCTCGACGTGCTCGACACGCTGGACCGCATCGGTCTCTGCACGGCGTATGAAGACGGGGGCGATGTGTACGACGAGTTCCCCGGGGACCTCGTGCTGCTCGAGCGGGTGACGCCGCGCTACGAGTGGTTCGAGGGTTGGAAGAGCAGCACGGCGGGGGCGCGTCGCGTCGAGGATTTGCCGGCGGCGGCGCGCCGGTATCTGGACCGCATCCGCGAGCTGGCGGACACGCCGATCGCGTACGTGAGCGTGGGGACGCGCCGCGACCAGATCATCGGCATCGCGTGAGCGGAGCAACGGGCGTGGCAGAGCGGCTCGATGCCGTCATCGTCGGCGCCGGTCCGTGCGGACTCGCGGCGGGCATCGCGTTCAAGCGGGCGGGCCTGCGCGCGGTGATCATCGACCGCTCGTGCGTCGTGAGCGGCGTCGCCGGCTATCCGACGTACATCACGTTTTTCTCGACGCCGGAGCGGTTGTCGATCGGCGGGGTGCCGTTCATCGTCGCCGCCGAGAAACCGACGCGCCGCGACGCGCTCGCGTATTATCGTGCGGTGACGACGATGTTCGATCTCGACGTTAGGCAATACGAGAACGTCGAACGCATCCGGCGCTGCGATGATGCGTTCGCGATCGAGTCGCGGACGCGCCACGGCGTGCGCAAGGAGACACGCGCCCGCGCCGTGGTGATCGCGACCGGCTACTTCGGCCACCCCAATCGCCTCGACGTGCCGGGCGAGGATCTGCCGCACGTCACGCACCTCTTCACCGAGGGGCATTGGGCGTTCCGTCAGGATGTCGTCGTGGTCGGCGGCGGCAACTCGGCGGTGGAAGCGGCGCTCGACCTCTATCGCTCCGGCGCGCGCGCGACGATCGTGCACTTCCTGCCGCAGCTGGACCACAACATCAAGCCGTGGGTGCTGCCGGACATCACCAACCGCATCAAGGAAGGCAGCATCGGCGCGCGGTTCTCGTCGCGCGTGCGCGCGATCACGCCCGAGCACGTGGAGCTCGAGACGCCCAACGGAGTCGACCGCGTGCGCGCCGATCACGTGTATCTCATGGTGGGCTATCAGCCCAACGCCGAGCTGCTGGTGCAGCTCGAGGTGCCGATCGACGCCAGGACGGGCATCCCGGCGCACGATCCGGCCACCATGGAGACGGGCGTGCCCGGCGTGTTCATCGCCGGGGTGATCGCGTCGGGCAACGACGCCAACAAGACGTTCATCGAAAACGGCCGCTTCCACGGCGATCTGATCGCGCGCCGCCTCACGGAGATGCCGTGAATCCAGTCGCTCCCGTCCCGACGCTCATGCCTAACGAAAAACATCCCGACGTGATGGACCGCCTCGTGTCGCTGTGCAAGCGCCGCGGGTTCATCTTCCAGTCGTCCGAGATCTACGGCGGCACCGGCTCGGTGTGGGACTACGGACCGTTAGGCGTCGAGCTCAAGAAGAACATCAAGGACCGCTGGTGGCACGCCATGGTCCGCGCCCGCGACGACATCGAGGGCCTGGACGCCGCGATCCTCATGCACCCGCGCGTCTGGGAAGCCAGCGGCCACGTGGCCGGCTTCGTCGACCCGCTCGTCGACTGCCGCAACTGCAAGAAGCGCTTCCGCGCCGACGACCCGCGCATCAAGGGCGAACCCGGCGCACCGGATGCGCAGTGCCCGTCGTGCGGCATGAAGGGCACCTTGAGCGCGCCGCGCCAGTTCAATCTGATGTTCAAGACGTTCATGGGGCCGGTCGAAGACACGGCATCCATCGTCTACCTGCGGCCCGAAACCGCGCAGGGCATCTACGTCAACTTCGTCAACGTGCAGCAGTCGACGCGCCAGAAGATCCCCTTCGGCATCGCGCAGATCGGCAAGGCGTTCCGCAACGAGATCACGCCCGGGAATTTCATTTTCCGGACGCGCGAGTTCGAGCAGATGGAGATGCAGTTCTTCGTCGAGCCGGGCACGGACATGACGTGGTTCGAGTACTGGAAGGAGCAGCGCATGCAGTGGCACCTTTCGTTAGGCCTCGACCGGACGCGGCTCCAGTTCCATCAACACACGGCGGAGGAGCTCGCGCACTATGCGCGCGCGGCCTTCGACGTCCAGTTCGATTTCGGCGGCACGTTGGGCTTCCAGGAGATCGAGGGCGTCCACAACCGCGGCGACTTCGACCTCACCCGGCACGCCGAGTATTCGGGCAAGAAGCTCGAGTACGTGGACCAGCCGAACAACCGGCGCTACACGCCCTACGTGGTCGAAACGTCGGTCGGCGCCGACCGCACGACGCTGGCGGTACTCATCAACGGCTACCGGGAGGAGTCGGTGCCCGGCGAATCGGAAGGACGCACCGTCCTCGCCATTCACCCGTCGCTCTCACCGGTCAAAGCCGGAATCTTCCCGTTAGTCAAAAAGGATGGGATGCCCGAGATGGCCTCGCGCATCGCCGCGGATCTGCGCCCGCGGTTTCCGGTATTCTACGATGAAGCGGGCGCCATCGGCCGCCGCTATCGTCGCCAGGATGAAGTCGGAACGCCGTTCTGCATCACGGTGGACGGCCAGTCCACGAGCGACCACACCGTCACCATCCGCGATCGCGACACGCTGGCGCAGGATCGCGTGAGCGCGGACCAGCTGCGCTCGGTGCTCGAGGAGCGCCTGGCGCGATGACCACTCCCACACTCGACGGGCTGCGCCGCGAGGGCGAGACGTTCATGGAGTCGCTGTCGCGCGAGTACTATCGCGCGCAGGCGGGCCTCCAGCCCGGCGCGCACTTCCAGGCGATCTATGCGCGGCACGCGGCGCTCACGAGCGACGATGCGCTCGATCTCACCCGCGAGACGTTTCGCGGCACGACGCCGGGCACCGAAGACCGCCGCTCCGCGCGCCTGATGCTCGACTGGGTGGCCGAGACGCGCGTCTCTCGCGCGCTCGCCCCGTTGGACGAACGCGAGATCGCGTGGGAGACGACCGCCGTCGCGACGTTGCACGATGGCACCCGCGTGCCGTACCAACGGATCGCGATCGACATCGCCAACGCGGCCGACCGCCGCGACCGGCTGGCGCTGGAGCAGGCGCGGGCGCGACTCGTGGCGGCCGAGCTCGCGCCGCTCAAGCGGGAACGGTTCCAACGCGAACGGGACCTGGTCGAAGCGTTAGGCATCGGCCCCACCTACAACGCCACCTTCGCCGAGATCAGCGGCATCGACCTGCCGGTGCTGGCGGCGCAATGCGAGGGCTTCCTGCGCGAGACGCAGGCCATGTGGGACGACGTCTTCCGCGAAGGCGTGCGGGACAAGTTAGGCATCGACCCGCGCGAGGCCACGCGCGCCGACGCCCTCGCGCTCCTGCGCGCGCGCGAGTTCGATGCCGCGTTCCCCGCCTCCGCGCTCGAGGACGTCGTCAAGCGCCAGATCGCCGAAATGGGCCTCGATGCCACCGCCCACGGCCACATCATCGTCGACGCAGCCGAACGCGACGGAAAGCGCTCGCGCGCCTTCTGCTCGCCCGTGCGCGTCCCGGCCGAGGTGTATCTGGTGCTGCGGCCGCACGGCGGCCAGTCCGATTACCGCACCTTCCTGCACGAGCTCGGCCACGCGCTGCATTTCGGCTACACGCGGCCCGACTACCCGTTCGAGTTTCGCTGGTTAGGCGACAACTCGGTGACCGAGTCGTACGCGATGCTCTGCGACCACCTGCTGCACGATCCGGGGTGGCTGCGACGCTACACCGAGCTCGGCAAAGCCGACGTCTGCCCGTTTCTCCGCGCGGCCGGCTTCGAGGAGCTGCAGTTCCTGCGCCGATATTGCTCGAAGCTGTTGTACGAAGTGGCCCTGTACGGCGGCGAGGTCCCGTGGGACGCGCTGCCGGATCTCTACGTCGAGAGCCTCGGCCGCGGCACGTCGTTCCGCTACGATCCGGCCGACGCGTTCGTCGATGTCGACCCGCGGTTCTACGCCGCGCGCTATCTGCGCGCGTGGCAGCTCCAGGCGCTCCTAACGGAAACGCTCCGCGACCGCTTCGACGCCGACTGGTATCGCAACCCGCGCGCGGGGCCGTGGATCGCCACCGAGCTCTTCGCCGAAGGGCAGCGCGAGCTGGCCGACGAGCTGGCGAAGCGCGTCGCCCGCCGCCCGCTCACGTTCGAACCGCTCGTGCGGGCGACCGAGGCGCTGGTGAGCGCGTCGTGAGCGTCGCGCTGGTGACCGGCGCGTCGCGTGGCATCGGCCGCGCGATCGCCGAGCGATTGGCCGAGCGCTACGAGGTCATCGCCGTCGCGCGTTCGGCGAACGCGCTCGGCGACGTGGCGCGCGGCATCGAATCGCGTGGGGGACGGTGTCGCACGATCGTGCTCGACGTGTCCGACCACGCGGCGGTGTCGTCGGCGCTCGCCGCCCTCGAGGTGGATGTGCTGGTGAACAACGCCGGCATCGGCATCATCAAGCCGATCGCCGAGCTCACGGTGGACGAGTGGCGGCGGCAGGTGTCGGTGAACCTCGACGGCATGTTCTATGTGACGCGCGCGGTGCTGCCGGGCATGCTCGCGCGGCGGCGCGGCGCCATCGTGAACATCGGCTCGCTCGCCGGCCGCAACTCGTTCGTCGGCGGCGCCTGCTACGCGGCCACGAAGCACGCCGTGATCGGCTTCACGGAGTCGTTGATGCTCGAGGTGCGCGACGCGGGGGTGCGCGTCGCGGTGGTCATGCCGGGATCGGTCGATACGGAGTTCGGCGGACACACGGCGGGGAACGCGTCGTGGAAGTTGACGCCGGCGGACGTGGCCGAGGCGGTGTGGTACGTGATTGCCCAACCCGATCGTGCGCTGGTGTCGCGTGTGGAGATGCGGCCGGCGCGCGTCGCGCGCGGCGAGTGACGGTGCGCCGGGCATGCGGATCGTGCCCGCCTAACGGGCGGTGCTCGCCCCGTCCGTTTGATCCGCGTTTCTCTTGGCCGGAGTGTCGTGTCATGCGTTGGATTGCCGTGCTTGCCGCCGCCGCGATCGCGGCGTCCGTTGCGCCGCTCACTGCGGGCGCGCAGCAGGAGGGCGACTACACCATCGAGAACTTCCATTTCAGCGACGGCGAGACGCTTCCGCAACTCCGCCAGCACTGGATGACGTTAGGCAAGCCCCGCACCGACGCGAAGGGCCTCACCACCAACGCCGTCCTCATCATGCACGGCACGACGGGCAGCGGCCGCCAGTTTCTCTCGCCCGTGTTCGCCGGCGTGCTCTACGGCCCGGGCCAGCTGCTCGACACCACGAAGTACTACATCGTGCTCCCCGACGGCATCGGCCACGGCAAATCGAGCAAGCCGAGCGATGGGATGCACGCGCACTTTCCGAAATACGACTATGCCGACATGATCCGCGCCCAATACGAGATGCTCACCAAGGGACTCAAGGTGAACCATCTGCTCATCGTCATGGGCACGTCCATGGGCGGTATGCACACCTGGATGTGGGGCGAGATGTATCCGGATTTCATGGACGGGCTCATGCCGCTGGCGAGTCTGCCGACCGCGATGTCGGGCCGCAACCGGATGATGCGGCACATGATGGTCGAGGACATCACTGACGATCCCGGCTACCACGGCGGCGATTACACGACGCAGCCGCGCGGCCTGCGCGCGGCGCTGCAGCTGCTGTTCATGATGACGAGCTCGCCGCGCCAACTACAGAAGGACTACCCGACCACCGCATCGGCCGACGCGTACATCGACTCGTGGATGGAGCGCGTGATGGCGCACGAAGACGCCAACGACTACATCTACGCGTTCGAGGCGTCGCGCGATTATAACCCGGAGCCCGAGCTGGGCGACATCAAGGCGCCGCTCATTGCCGTCAACTCCGAGGACGACCAGGTGAATCCGCCCAAGTTAGGCGTCATGGAACGAGACATGCCCAAGGTACCGCACGGACAGTACGTGCTCATCCCGACCAGCGACAAGACGCGCGGCCACGGCACGCACACCCTGGCGGCCATCTGGCAGAGCCACCTGGCGGACCTGCTCGGCGAGATCAAGCACAACACCGGCCGGTAGCCCGTCGACCCATGCGCCCGGTTCTGTTAGTCATTTCCGATCTGTTGTTTCGCTCGCGCATCGACGATGCCGCGCGCCACGCGTCCGTCCCGCTGCGCGTCGCAAAATCGATGGATCAGCTCGAGCGGCACTTGGGCAAGGAGACGCCATCGATGGCGATCGTGGACCTCGAAACCGACACGATCGATGCGTCGGCCGCCATCCGCCGGCTGCGCGCCACACCGCATGGCGAATCGCTGCCCATTCTTGCCTACGCCGGCCACACCAATATCGACGCGATCAAGGCCGGCCGCGAGGCCGGCGCGGGCGTCGTGCTCGCGCGATCGGCGTTCGCCGCGCAATTGCCGGCGATTCTTGCGCGCGCTGCCGCCTCCCCTGAATAGCCGCGTCCCTGCCGATGGCCGACGCGGCACAATAGATTCATTTTGTAGTCGAGACAGCCGTCCAGCGACCACCCAGGATCCGGCCACATGATTCAGGACGTCACGACCGCCCTTGCCCCCGACGTGGTGCTCGCCGAGGCCAAGCGGTATTTCCCGTCACGCAATCCGTTGTACGCCGCGTTCATCGAGAAGGAAGGCGCGGGGTACGTCACCTTCCGCGGGCAAGGCGGGGAAGAGCTCGTGATCGGCGTCATGCCGATCGAGGGCGGCACGCGGGTGCGCGGGTCGACGTATCTCTTCGACGCGCAGATCTCCCGCTTCTTCGCGTCGCTCGACCCGCATCCGATGGTCGAGGAGATCACCGGATGACGGCGCCGCCGCCCTTTGCCACGACGCTGCGCGCCCGCCGCGAGACGATCCGGTTGGGCACGCCTAACGGTGCGGCATTCACGCTGCGCGTCGAGCTGCCCGAGCAGTGGGACGTCGTCCGCATCGTCGCCCCGCCCAACGAACGCGTGCTCGCCGTGAAGGTCGCCGCCCTGGCCGTGCTCGACCCGCGCGCCGACGTCCGCGAGTTCGTCGTCAAGATCAACGGGCGTGAAGTGCTGGACGAACAGCGCAGCGTGTCCGACGTCGGCGCGCGCGACGCGTCGATCTTCCTCATCACCCGCCGCCGCCGCCGACCCGTCCGGTGACCCGCCGGGCCTCATGCCTAACGACGCCGCCCGGCGCCAGCGGGCCGTGAGCGTCGCCTTCATTTCGCACGCCGACTGCGGCCGCCACGACACCGGCTGGGGCCACCCCGAACACGTCGGCCGCCTCCGCGCCGTCACCCGCGCGCTCCGCGAACGGCCCGACCTCTTCGGAACCATCGAGCACGTCGAAGGCCGCCACGCCACCGCGCAGGAGCTCGCACTCGCGCACGACCCCATCTACATCCGCGAAGTCGAAGAGATCGCGAGCGCCGGCGGCGGAGCGCTCGATGCCGATACGGTGGCAAGCGAAGGGTCCTGGGCGGCAGCCACCGCGGCCGCGGGCTGCGTCCTCGATGGTGTCGACATGGCCCTCGATGGACGCGCCGTCCGCAGCTTCTGCGCGGTGCGCCCGCCCGGCCACCACGCGCTCCGCGATCGCGCGATGGGATTCTGCCTCTTCGGCAACGTCGCAGTCGCGGCGCACTATGCGCGTCGCACGCGCGGGCTCGACCGCGTGCTCATTGTCGACTGGGACGTGCACCATGGCAACGGCACGCAAGCGCTCGTCGAGAGCGATCAGGGCATCCATTTCGTGTCCATGCACCAGTGGCCCTGGTATCCCGGCAGCGGCGCCGCCGACGATCATGGCAACGGCAACGTGTGGAACGTCCCGCTGCCGGCTGGACTCCCGGCACAGCAGTACGTCGACGCCCTCGAGCAGGCCATCGATCGCGCCACCGACGGATTCACCCCGGATCTGGTGCTCGTCTCAGCCGGCTTCGACTCGCTGCGCGGCGACCCACTCGGCGGCTTCACACTGGAGCTCGAGGACATCACGACGCTCACCCGCTACCTCACCGATCGCGCCGCACAGTGGTGTGGCGGGCGAGTCGTCGGCGCGCTCGAAGGCGGCTATGCGCCCGACCGCGTGGGCGAGGCGTGCGTCACGATGCTCGCCGAGTTGGCGCGGATGCGCTGAGGTGCGCGGCGGGGATGCCGTTCCCTCATGTCTTGTATCTACGCTCATGAAGACGCGGACACGGCACGAACACAGCAGACACGACCCGAGCAACACAACGGCTTTGATTTTTTCTCGGTGCTTTGTCCGTTGTGCGCGTCGGGCGCCCAGGCTGAAGCGGTACCCGCTGCGACGTGCACTCCCACCGCATTCACGTTGCGCATAACTTCAAATGTTATGGCGTTGACTCAGTCGGCACACCCGGTCGGAGCGTGACGCCGTGGCTCGCCACGTAGCCGCAAGCGGCGTGCGATTGTTCGGCGTCATGTCGGTTGCGCGCGACAGCGATGGCGGGCATCCGGGGGAAGCAAGCCTCGTTCGCACGCGCGATCTGGCGGCGCTCGTCAAGCAAGTCCCCGATTCTCGCCGCGATCTGGACGAAGCGGACATCGATCTCCATCAACGCGTCGTCGAGTCGGCGTTCGAGCGCGGCGGCGTGCTGCCGGCGCCCTGCGGCACCGTGTTTCGTAATGCGGAGCAACTGCGACGTTGGATGGAACAGAACTATCTCGCGCTGTCTGAAGGCTTACAGTTCGTCGCCGGTCGTTCGGAGGCGCGCGTCCATATCGCGCGTCGCCCAACCACGGAAGCCGAGCCGTCCACACCCGCCACACCGTCCGTGGTAACAGACTGCTTCAGGACGCTCAGGCGTGTCTCGTCAGCGGCCATGACGCTGCCGCCGGTGCACGATCCCGAGCCGGCCTTGTTCAGCGCCGCATTTCTCCTCGACCGCGAACGCTGGGCAGAGTTCGAGACTACCGTGCGGTCGCTGGCGCACCGCCACGCGGGTCTCATCCTCCGGCAGACGGGCCCGTGGCCGCCGTACGACTTCGTGCGTCTGGATTTCGAGCCATGAGTCATGTTCTGTCCTGAGTGCGGGACCTGGAATCGCGGCACGGCCGTGACCTGCAGCCGGTGTACGTCCGAGCTGCCGGAAGTGCCGGACGCGCCCAACGAACCGCCCGACGAAGAGCTCGACCTGCTGCGCCGGATCACCGGCGGGCGCTATCGCATCTACCGCCGTCTGGCCACGGGCGGCATGGCGAGCGTGTACGCGGCCAAGCACGTTCAGTTAGGCAGACCGGTGGTGATCAAAGTGCTGCTCGCACACCTGGCGCGCGACGAGGAGATGCGCGAGCGGTTCCGGCGCGAAGCGGAGGCGGCTGCCCAACTGCTCCATCCCTACATCTGCCAGATCCTCGACTACGGCCAGCTCGAGTCGACGGTGTACCTCGTGATGCCGTACATGGCCGGCGGCTCGCTCGCCGATCGCATCGTGAAGGGCAGCACCGTTGGGCCGCACCAGACGGCGGTGATCGGATCACAGGTCGCCGTCGGGCTCGACTATGCGCACCGCCACGGCGTGGTGCACCGCGACGTGAAGCCCGACAACATCCTGTTCGACGAGGATGACAACGCGCTCATCACCGATTTCGGCATCGCGACGGCGCGTTTTCACAACCGCCTCACGATGACCGGCCGCGCGATGGGGACGCCGCACTACATGTCGCCCGAGCAGGCCATGGGCAAGCTGGTGGACGGCCGGAGCGACATCTACTCGGTGGGCGTGCTGCTCTACGAGATGATGGTCGGCTTCCCGCCGTTCGACGGCGCCGACTCGTATTCCATCGGCTACAAGCACGTGCACGAGACGGCGGCATCGCCCGAAGTGGTCGACTCGCGTACGCCGCCGGCGCTGGCCACGATCACGATGAAGTGTCTCGCCAAGAATCCCGCCGAGCGGTTTCAGCGCGGCAACGAAGTGGCCGATGCGCTGATCGGCTATCTCGCACAAGCGCCCGGCCCGGACGGTCTGCGCACCGCATGGCTCGCGCGGCGACTCGGCATCACTCCGACATCCCGATGAAACTCGACCACGACGTCCTGCGCGTGCACACGAAGCACGCGTTCACGATCTCGCGCGGCACCGAGCACGAAGTGCGCGTGGTCACCGTGCGCCTCACCGACGCCGACGGCGCCCAGGGCTGGGGCGAGGCGGCGCCGAGCAAATTCTACGGCGAGACCGCCGACACGATCCCGGCGGCGCTGGCGATGTTCGCGCCGGTGCTCGAGCACGCGGACGCCTGGGCGCTGGAGGACATCGAGGCCGAGCTCAATCGCGTGGTGCGCTGGAACGCCGCTGCCAAGTCGGCGGTGAGTGCGGCGCTGCACGATCTGGCGGGCAAGCGGTTAGGCATCCCGGTGTACCGGCTGCTGGGCCTCAATCCGGCGCGGGCGCCGCTCTCGAGCTTCACGATCGCCATCGCCGGCGCCGACGAAATGCGCCGCAAGGTGCGCGAGGCCGCCTCGTATCCGATCCTCAAGATCAAGCTCGGCTCGGACCACGACGAGGAGATCCTGCGGATCATCCGCGAGGAAGCGCCTCACGCGACCGTACGCGTGGATGCCAATGCCGCGTGGACGCCCAAGCACACGTTGCACATGATGGAGTGCCTGGTCGCCCACCGGGTGGAGTTCGTCGAACAACCGTTGCCGCCGCACGATCTGGACGGACTCCGGTTCGTGCGCGAGCGGTCGCCGCTCCCGATCATCGCCGACGAGTCGTGCCTCGTTGCCGCCGACGTCGCGCGGTTGGCCGGCGTCGTGGACGGGATCAACATCAAGCTCGCGAAGTGCGGCGGAGTGCGCGAGGCCATGAAGATGGCCGCGACGGCACGCGCGCACGGCATGCTCGTGATGATGGGCTGCATGATCGAGTCGAGCCTTGCGATCACCGCCGCCGCGCACCTGGCGCCGCTGCTCGACTACGCCGATCTGGATGGCGCCGCGCTCCTGTCCGACGATCCCTATGTTGGCGCGACGATCGACGCCGGGGTCATCAAATTGCCCGACGGGCCCGGGTTAGGCGTGACGCGGGCGGCGCGGTAGCCGGTCCGCCGTGTCCGCTCCATGACGCCCGCCACGCGCCTCATCGAGGTCGCGCTGCCGCTGCCGCTGTTCCAGACGTTCACATACGCGCTTCCTGGGACCAGCGTCGACACACCGGCGCCGGGGTCGCGCGTCGTCGTGCCCGTGCGCGGCTCGCGCGCCGTCGGCATCTGTCTCGGCCCCACCGATGGCGCCGGCGTCAAGTCGCTGCGCGAGGTGCTCGACGTGCCCGATGCGGAGCCGGCGCTCTCGCCGTCGCTGCTCGCGCTGTGCCGGTGGATCGCCGGCTACTACATCGTTCCGTTAGGCGTCGTGGTGCGGGCCGCGCTGCCGGCGCTGCTCACCGGCGCCGCCGCGCCGCGCCCCGCACAGCGGACCGAGCGGATCCTCGTGCTGCGGCGCGACCTGCCGACGCTCCAGGAGCGACACGAGATGTTCGCACGCGCCAAACGACAGCGCGAGCTCTTCGAGGTGCTCGAAAGCCTGGGCGGCCACGCCGCCGTGGCGCACATCACCGGGCAGCTCGGCTTCTCGGCCGCCGTGGTCAAGGCGCTCGTGTCGCGCGAGCTCGCATCCATCGAGTCGACCGTCGTGGCGCGGGATCCGTTCGCGGCGCGCCGCGTGCCCGCGCCGACGCGGCACGCACCCAGCGAGGCGCAGCGCACCGCCATCGACGCCATCGTCGCCGCCCAGCCGGGCGAGACCGTGCTGCTCCACGGCGTCACCGGCAGCGGCAAAACGCTCGTGTACATCGAGCTCCTCCGCGAGGTCGTCGATCGCCGCGGCAAATCGGCCATCGTGCTCGTGCCCGAGATCGCGCTCACGCCGCAAACCGTCGATCGCTTTCGCGCCGTGTTCGGCGACCGCGTGGCCGTCCTGCACTCTGCGTTAGGCGACGGCGAGCGCTACGACGCGTGGCTGGCGCTCAAACGCGGCGAGAAGCGCATCGCCGTCGGCGCGCGCTCGGCCGTGTTCGCGCCGCTCGACGACCTCGGCGCCATCATCGTGGACGAGGAGCACGAAGGCAGCTACAAGAATGGGGAAACGCCGCGCTACCATGCCCGCGAAGTGGCCGTGGTGCGCGCGCGGCTGGCCGGCGCCATCGCCGTGTTAGGCAGCGCGACGCCGAGCCTCGAGAGCTGGCAGAACGCCGCGTCGGGAAAGTACCGGCTGCTCTCGCTCCCCGAACGCGTCGGCGCCGGGCGCCTGCCCGCGGTCGAAGTGGTCGACCTGAGACGCCCCCGCGACGCACGGACCATTGCCGGCGGCGATGCCGCGACTGGCGCGGCCGCGGCGCATGCCGCGTTTCGCCGCGTGTTCAGCGAGCCGCTCGAGGCGGCCATCGGCGAACGATTGCAGCGCGGCGAGCAGAGCATCCTGTTGCTCAACCGGCGCGGCTACGCGTCGTTCCTCCAGTGCGACGCGTGCGGCGACGTGCACGGCTGCCCGAATTGCAGCATCAGCCTCACGTACCACAAGAGCCCCGAGCGGCTCGTGTGCCACTATTGCCTGCACGAAGAAGACGCGCCGCGCGTGTGCCGTAATTGCGGCGGCCCAACGGTGCGCCAGCGAGGGTTAGGCACGCAGCAGGTCGAGCGGCTGTTGCTCGAGCGCTACCCGTACGCGCGCGTCGCCCGCATGGACGTCGACACCACCAGCGGCAAATGGGCGCACGCCGACATCCTCGACCGCGTCGGCCGCGGCGAGATCGAGATCCTGCTCGGCACCCAGATGATCGCCAAAGGACTCGACTTTCCGAACGTCACGCTCGTGGGCGTCATCGATGCCGACGTCGGCATCAACATGCCGGACTTTCGTGCATCGGAGCGCAGCTTCCAGCTGCTGAGCCAGGTGGCGGGACGTGCCGGCCGGGGCCCCAAAGGCGGCGACGTCGTCATTCAAACGCGGGTCCCGGCGCACCACGCCGTGCGCTGCGCCGTGACGCACGACTACCACGCGTTCGTGCGCACCGAGCTGCCCACGCGCGTCAAGCCGCCGTATCCGCCAAACGTGCGGCTCGTGAACATCGTGTGCAGCGGACTCGAGGAGACTGCCACGGCCTCGCTGGCGTTGGACGCGGCAAAGTGGCTCACGCGGTTGATCGATGCGCGCGCCAGAGATCAGGTCACGCTGATCGGGCCGGCCCCGTGCGCGATCGACCGGATCAAGCGCCGGTGGCGCTGGCACGTGCTGCTCAAGAGCGACCAGCCCGCGGCGCTCACGTCGGTGGTGCGGTATTTCGTCCGTCGGTTCGAGGCGCCGCACGCGGCGCAGTTGCGGGTCGCGGTCGACAGGGACCCGGTATCCGTCCTCTGATCCCGGTTCTCGCGCGCCGGCCGCGGGTGAGCGGCGGCCTCGTCCATATGCCGGAAATGTCCTCGTCCTAGTATCTTTCTGCGTGCCCGAGTTCAAACATCCCGATTTCAGCGCCGCGCGCTTCGCCGACTTGCCCGAGGCCCGCTTCGTGGCGGCTCCCGCGGATGGCGTCCTGCCCGAAGGGTTTTTCTCGACCACCAACCTTCCCACTTACGTCCACATCGGCCGCGAGTGGCGCATGCCGCGCGAGCCGCGCATGGATGGCGCGCTAGTGCTCGACGCCGGCGGCACGCTCTGGGTGAAGGAGATGCGCCGCATCGCCAAGGGCGAGCTCGTCGCGGTCGGGATGGCGGAGGACGGCTCCGAAGGGATCTTCGTGTACACCGAGGCTTTCCAGGGCGATGCCGCCGAGGGCGGCGAGTTCAAGTTCATGACCAGCGAAGTGTCGCGGGAGAAGCCGATCGACTACGCGCTCATGGCGCGTCTGTTAGTCGAAGAGCGGGAGCGCGGCGGCTACCCGGTCTGGGTCACCGGTCCGGCGCTCGTGCACTCGCGGGCGCGCACCGACATGACCTGGTTCATCCAGCACGGCTTCGTCGGCGCCCTCCTGGCCGGCAACGCCGTCGCGGTGCACGACATCGAAGCATCGATCTTCGGCACCACGTTAGGAATGACCGGCAGCGGTCGCGCGACGACCGGCGGGCACGGCCTCCACATGCGCGCCATCAACCGTGTGCGCGCGGCCGGATCGATCGAAGCGGCCGTTCGGCAGGGGATCATCACCGACGGCATCATGCACGCGTGCGTGACCAGCGGCGTGCCCTTCGTGCTGTGCGGTTCCATCCGCGACGACGGCCCGTTGCCCAGCGTGATCGCCGATTCGATCGACTGCCAGGACGCGATGAAGGTGCACACCATCAAGGCGACGATGGCCATCCTCATCGCCACCGCGCTGCACGCCATCGCCACCGGCAACATGCTGCCGGCGTTCGTCACCGAGCCCGATGGCTCGCTGCGCGAGCTGCCCACCATCTGCGTCGACTCGTCGGAGTTCGTGGTGAGCAAGCTCAAGGATCGCGGCACGCACCAGGCGTTCGGCGTCGTGACGAACGCACAGGACTTCATGCACATCCTCCGGCTGTACGTGGAGCGCGAGCTGGATGCGCGCGGCATGCAGCGCGCGCGTCCGGCGGAAGTCGCGGCGCGATGACCACCGTCGACACGCGCGAGCGATTTCTCCGCGCCATCGCCGAGCGCCTGAGTCCCGAGCGGGTGGAAGAGCTGCACCTCTTTCCGCCGCTGAGACAAGGCGGCATCGAGAGCGCGGTGGCGGTGATCGCGGCGCGGATCGCCCCGGCGGCGCCGCTCGCCGATGCGCCGCCGCCCGACACCGCCGAGCCCGAGCCGGCCGGACCCGAGCACGTCGAGCCCGGGCACGCCGAGCGCCACCGCCTAACGGTGTACCGTGCGCATTACCGGCTGGTGCTCAAGGGTCCCGAGCGCGGCACCTGGGACGTCGGCCTCATCGAGGAGGCCGATGCGCCGCCGCCCACCGTCGGCGTCGTGGTGCGCGGCGTCCACGAACGCGCGGGCGGCGACGACGAGCCCGAGCGTCTGAGCGGCGACGCCTTTCGCATCGCCGTTTCCGACCGTCCGTGGGCGGCCGCCGGTTAGGCGGATCGCCGCGCGGGCGCCGCGCGGCCTGACGTGGAACAGACGGCGACGCTCGGCGTGGGCCTCGCGTTCATCGCCGGCCTGCTGAGCTTCCTGTCGCCGTGCGTCCTGCCCCTCATCCCGAGCTACGTCACGTTCATCACCGGGATGAGCGTCGACGAGGTCCAGCGGTCGCGCCGCACCGCCCTCGTCCACGCGCTGCTCTTCATCCTCGGCTTCACGCTCATCTTTCTTGCGTTAGGCGCCACGGCCAGCGCGCTGGGGCGGGTGCTGCTCGCCGCGCGCGACTGGGTCGCGCGCGCCGGCGGCATCCTCATCATCGCGTTCGGGCTCTACCTGCTCGGCGTCTTCGACTCGCGCACCCTCGACCGCGAGCGCCGCATCCATTTCGCCGACAAACCGGTCGGCTACCTCGGCACCGTCCTCGTGGGCGTCGCCTTCGGCGCCGGATGGACGCCGTGCATCGGCCCGATCCTCGGCTCCATCCTGGTCTATACCTCGACCGTCGCCGACCTCCAGCGCGGCCTGGTGCTCCTGTTCGCGTATTCGTTAGGCCTCGCCATCCCGTTCCTGCTCGCCGCACTGGCCATCGATCGCTTCCTCGCCACCTTCAAGCGGTTCCAGCGCGCCATGGTCTGGATGAGCCGCGCCGGCGGCGCCCTCCTCGTTGCGATCGGCCTGCTCCTCGTGACGCACTACTTCACGTGGCTGGCGAGCTACCTCCAAGCGCTGACACCGCCCGCGCTGCGCTCGCACATTTGAGTTTAAGATCGGTCGCCTCGTGCAGCGCCGAAACGGCTCGGCGTGTCCATCGCTTCGTGGCGCGTGCTGATCAACGTGAAGCGCAGGGCGTCGTGCCGGCGCGCCGTGCCTAACCAGCGACGTCCGACTCCGACAGCCAGAGCCTGATCATGTCGGGCAGCTTGGTCGCGTTGATCGGCTTCACCAGCACTGCCCGGCACCCGGCGTTCAGGCACCGCTCGCGCACCGACGGCTCGTCGTGGCCGGTCACCGCCACGGCGACGCGCGGCAGCTCGCCCGACATCGCGAGTGCATGCAGCACGCCTAACCCGTCCTCGCGGTCGAGGGTGATGTCGAGCAGAATCACATCCGGTGTGTCCGCCCGGGCCGACGCGACCGCCTCGGCGACCGACGTCGCCGCGCTCACCCGGTGGCCCGTTTCCTCGAGCAGCACGCGCAGCGCGCCGATCACCAGCGCGCTGTCCTCGACGACGAGCACGTGGGGCGTCACGGTCAGGTCGGGCTGCGGACGGGAAGCGTGAAGTGGAACCGGCTCCCCTCGCCTAACTTGCTGTCGATCCAGATCGTCCCGTCGTGCAGCTCGACGAACTTTCGCGCGATCGCCAACCCGAGTCCCGTGCCGTGGTGCGACCGCGACGGCGACGCATCCACCTGCGCGAATTCGCGGAACACGAGCTCGTGGTGCTCGGGCGCGATGCCGATGCCCGTATCGCCCACCTCGATTTCGACCGAGGCGCCCTGCTGCGTCTCGGGGCCCGAGCGCGCCGCGATCCACACCCGTCCGCCCGGCGGCGTGAAATCGATCGCGTTGCCGAGCAGGTTGCCGAGGATGTGCGCGACCTTGTCGCGGTCGGCGTGCAGCGGCGGCAGGCCGGGTTCGATGTCCACCGTCAGCGCGTGGCCTTTCTTCGCCACGAGCGGCTCGCTCCACGCGCACACCTGCTCGATCACGCCTTCGACCGTGAACTCGGAACCCGAGATCGTGAGTTGGTTCGCGTCACCCCGCGCGTAGGTGAGAATCTCGTCCACCATCTCGAGCAGCTTGCGGCTGCCCGTGATGATGCCCGCCACGCTCTCCGCCTGCTTCTCGCTTAACGGGCCGAGAATGCCGTCGCGCAGCATCTCGGCGTGGGTGACGACGGCGGTGAGCGGGGTGCGGAGATCGTGCGAGATGTTGGAGAGGAACTGCGTCTTGAGGGCGTCCTGATTGCGCAGCTCCGCGATGGTGCGGGCCAGCCGTGTGTTCTGCTCTCGCAGGCTCGCGAGTCGTCGCTCGAGCGACGTGGCATCGGTGAACGTGCGCGCCATATCGTTAAGTCTACGATAGCAGGCAAAGCCGTGCCAATGGCCGGCGCGAGCGGGCGCTTCAGCACGGTGACGTGGATCACGCTGAACACGCGCGTATTTCCTGGTGCTCGCCGTGACTGTCAGTATTAGGTTTCCGCTACGCTGCGTGACGGCACTGCTCGGTTCGGGCATGTGGATTGCCACGAGCAATGGTCGCATCGACCGAGCGCCGCGTACGAAATCTTCCTTCTTCACAGCGTCGCATAGCCGACGGTTTTCGGAGGCAGGTCATGACTCGATCCGTTCGACTTCTCGCTCCATTGACGCTCGCGGCCGCCGTGGCCCTGAGCGCGGGAGCATGCAACAAGGACAAGGCCAACTCGGGAGCGCTCGGGCAGGATTCGACGCTCAATCGGGATCTGGCGCTGGCGAACAAGGACAGCGCCGCACAGCCACAGCTCACGGATACCGCTGCGCCCCGGACCACACCCGCGGCAACGCCGGCGCCGGCACAATCGAAGACGCCGGAGCGCGCGCGCACGCGGCATCGTGCGCCATCCTCGTCGTCCGCGCCTGCGGCATCGTCGGCCGGAACTCCGGAGAGCACCACCACGGCCTCCGGCAACAGCGTCGCGGTGACGCCGGCCGGCAGCGAGGTCGCGTTAGGCACGATCCCGTCCGGCACGTCGATCAACTTGACGTCGGATGACAAGGTGTGCACGAACACCAACAAGACGGGCGACAAGTTCAGCGGCACGGTGACCGACGCCGTCGTCGGTTCCAACGGCGCGACCATTCCGGCCGGCTCGAAGGTGGCGATGCAGGTTGCCGACCTGCAGCGCAGCGGCAACGCGACGAAGTCGATTCAGATGACGTTCAGCGTGCTCAATGTGACGGTGGGCAGCACGACGTATCCGTTGAGCGCGCAGATCGACCACGTCGACGTACAGAAACAGCGGAACGCGTCGGTGGGCAGCGACGCCGCGAAGGTTGCCGGCGGAGCGGTGATCGGCGCCATCATCGGCCAGGTGATCGGTCACAACACCAAGGGCACGGTGATCGGTGCCGCGACCGGTGCGGCCGCCGGTACGGCTGTCGCGATGGGTACGGCTGCGTACGAGGGCTGCGTCCCGCAGGGCGGCAAGATCACGATTCACCTGACGGATCCGGCGCAGGTCGCGGCAACGCACTGATTGAAAACAGTACGGGCATATCTGACGTCGCGCGCGCCACTCGATCGCAGCGGCCGTGCCGTGTCCGATGTGCCCGTGCTGTGTCCGCGTCTTCATGAGCGTAGAGACCAGCCACTCGTGCTGGCCTAACTCGTACGCGGTCCAGTGCTGTGACGCGCTTCTCTCAGTAGCCGACCGCTGCTCCGGTCGACCGCGGCTCCGACATCCCCTGCCACGCGTCGCCCACACGCATCACCGCGTTCGCATTCGCCAGCCCGCCCACGGCGCGCAGCCGGTAGCCCATCGCGGTGAGCGAGTCGAGCACGGCCTGCGTCAGGCCGCCACGCTCGTATTCGATGCCGTCCGGCCACGCCTGTTCGTGCATGCGCGGCGCCTTCATCGCGTCCGACAGCGACATCTGTCCGTCGATCACGTTCAGGATGATCTGGGTCGTCGCCGTAATGATCGTTGGGCCGCCGGCGGCGCCGACCACGAGCAGCACGTGGCCGTTCCTGTCCAACACGATCGTCGGCGACATCGCGCTCAGCATGCGCTTGCCCGGCGCGATCGCGTTCGCCTCGCCCTGGACGAGGCCGAACTGGTTAGGCGTGCCGGGCTGCGACGTGAAGTCATCCATCTCGTTGTTCAGGAACATGCCGGCGCCGGCCACGTACACACCCGAGCCATAGAGCGAATTGAGCGTCGTCGTCGTGGACACCGCATCGCCCCGCGAATCGACCACCGAGTAATGCGTGGTGTGCATCCCTTCGCCGCGCGCGGCGGTGAAGGTCGGCGACGGTGTGGCACGGTCGGGGAAAATGGAGTCGCGCATTTCGCGCGCGTACGCCTTGCTCGTCAATTTGTCGATGGGCGCGTGCACGAACGCCGGGTCGCCTAACAGCGTGTTGCGGTCGATGAACGCGCGGCGGAACGCCTCGGCCACATCGTGCACGTACATGGCGCTGCCCGACGGCGGCAAGGTCGGCCACGTCTCGAGGATGTTGAGCGATTCCATCGTGCTCACACCGCCGCTCGACGACGGCGGCATGGCGATGATCGTATCGCCGCGATACGAACCGATGACCGGATCCCGCCACTCGGGCACGTAGCGCGCCAGGTCTTCCTTCGTGATGAGGCCGTGCACGCGCGCCATCTGGGCGGCGATCGTGTCCGCGATCTCGCCCTTGTAGAACGCGTCCGGCCCGTGCTCGGCGATCAGACGCAGCGTGCGCGCGAGCGCGGGCTGCACGAGATGCGCGCCTGCCGCCAGCGGCTCTGCGTTAGGATAGAACGGCGCCGCGCCGCCCTGGCCCAAAATGAGCGCCTTGCCCGCCACCAGCGAGCGCGCGAGCGCGCTGTCCACCGTGAATCCTTCGGAGGCCAATCGAATCGCCGGCTGCATCACGTCGTGCAACGACATCGTGCCGTAGCGGCGCAGCGCCTCCGCCATCCCGGCCACCGATCCCGGTACGCCGATGGCTAACGGACCAACGGTGCTCTGGTCGGTCACGTGCCCGTTCGCATCCACGTACATCGTCCGCGTCGCCGCCAACGGCGCCACTTCCCGGTAGTCGAGCGCCGCCGAGCGACCGTCGGCCATGTGAATCACCATGAACCCGCCGCCGCCGATGTTCCCCGCCGCCGGGAACGTCACCTCGAGCGCAAAGCCCGTCGCCACCGCGGCATCGACGGCGTTGCCGCCCTTCTGGAGAATCTCGACGCCGGCTTCACTCGCCAGACGACTGTTGCTCGCGATCATCGCGTGCTGCGCTTCCGTCGCCCGGCCGCCGGCTTCGAATCGCCATCCGCTCGGGAATGATGCCGCGCGCGTTGGCCGCGGCGCCGCCGGCGGCGCAGCGGTCGGTGCGGGCGCGGGCGCATTCGCCGGCGCCGGATTCGTGTGCGTGCACGACGCGGCGAACGCGCCCAGCACGACGACGACCAATGATCTACGATTCGCGGAGCGACGCATGCTGACCTCGTGTTCGAAATGGCTTGCCAGTGCCTCGCGGCGATGGATAAGTTAGCGGCCGTGACGGCCGTGCGCCGCTCCTTCCTCCTCGTGTCGTCAATGCCAGACCTCGATCCGCGTCTCACCGAGCGCCGCAATCCGCGCACAGCATCGATCGACCTCGCGTCGCCGCTCGAGATCGTGGACCTCATCCAGGCGGAAGACAGAACCGTTCCCGAAGCCGTTGCGAGCCAGCGGGAGGCCATCGCGCGCGCGATTTCCCTCGTCGAGCAGGCGTTCAGAGCAGGGGGACGCCTGTTCTACGTCGGCGCGGGCACGTCCGGACGGTTGGGGGTGCTCGACGCGAGCGAATGTCCGCCCACCTTTGGCACGGACCCCGAGATGGTGCAGGGCATCATCGCCGGCGGCCTCGACGCGCTCGTGCGCTCGCAGGAAGGCGCCGAAGATGTCGCAGCCGATGGTGCAGCGGCCATGGACGCGCGCGGCGTTGGGCGGCACGATGTGGTCATCGGGATCGCCGCGTCCGGCACGACGCCGTACGTGCGCGGCGCATTGGAACGCGCTAAGGAACGAGACGCGTGCACGGTGATCGTATCGTGCTCGCCGCCGCCCGCCGATGTCGTGACGCGCGCGGACGTCGCGATTCTGCCGATCACCGGGCCGGAAGTCGTGACCGGCTCGACCCGCCTCAAGGCCGGCACGGCAACCAAGCTCGTGCTCAACACGATCACCACGGGCGCGATGATCCGGATCGGGAAGACCTACGGCAATCTCATGGTGGACCTGCGCGCGATGAGTCAGAAGCTGGTCGACCGCGGAGAGCGCATCCTGATCGAGGTGACGGGGGTGCCGCGCGAGGAGGCGCGCGCGCTCATCGCCGCCGCCGGAGGCAGCGTCAAGACCGCCATCGTGATGCAACGCCTCGGCCTAACGAAAGAGGAGGCGGAGCGGGAGTTAGGCGAAGCCGGCGGTGTGATCAGACGGCTCGTGCGCGGGTCGCCGCCGGCGCCGGTCGAGTGATCGCGCGCGGTACGCTCGTCGACGCCCGCGACGCGTCGATCCTCGTCGGCCTCATGTCGGGCACCTCCGCGGACGGCATCACCGCCGCCGCCGTGCGCTTCGTGCCCGGCGCCAACGACGCCGTGGCCGCCGAGCTCCTGGCGCACGTGACGCGCGGCTACGACGGCGCCCAACGCGAGCGGCTGCTGGCGGCGGTGGAACGGGGCACGCCCGCCGAGTATTGCCGCCTGGCGTTCGACCTCGGCGCCTGGTTAGGCGACGCCGCGCGCGCGGCCATCGACGCCGCGCACCTGGACCCGGCGCGCGTGCGCGCCATCGCGTCGCACGGCCATACCATCTGGCACCAGCCGCCGCACGCCACCTGGCAGTTAGGCGAAGCCGCCGTCATCGCCGAACGGACGGGCATCGATGTGGTGAGCGACTTCCGCGTGCGCGACGTCGCCGCCGGCGGCCAGGGCGCGCCCCTGGTCTCGATCGCCGACCGCATACTGTTCTCGGCGCCGGACGCCTGGCGCGCCCTCCAGAATCTCGGCGGCATCGGCAACATCTCCATCGTGCCGCCCCTCGGCGCGCAGGGCACGCTGCGCGGCTTCGACACCGGACCGGGCTGCGCCGTGATCGACGGCGTGGCGCGCGCCCTCGAGCCCGGCCTGCCGTACGACGTGGACGGCGCGCTCGCGCGCGCGGGCCGGCCGCTGGCCGCGCTCGTCGATGAGTTGTTAGGCGAACCGTTCTTCGAGCTGCCGCCGCCCAAGGCCACCGGCCGCGAGCTGTTCAGCCGCGCCTACATCGCGCGTGTCATCGATCGCGCGCGCGCCGCGGGCGCATCCACCGCCGACACCGTGGCGACCGCGGTCTCGCTCACCGCGCGCAGCATCGGGCTCGCGCTCCGGCGCTTCGTGCGCGAGCCGGTCGCCGACCTGGTGCTGTCCGGCGGCGGCGCGCGCAACCCCGCGCTCGTCGACGCGATCGCCGCCGAAGTCGCGCCGCTCGCCGTCCGCCGCTTCGATGACGTGTTCTTCCCGGGCGACGCCAAGGAAGCCGTCGCCTTCGCGCTGCTCGGTTGGCTGCACCTCGTGCGGCGCCCCGGCAACGTCGTGTCCGTCACCGGCGCGCGCGGCCCGCGCGTGTTAGGCACGCTCACCCCGGCATGAGCGTCGCCAACCTGCTGGTGCCCGCCATCCGGTGGGACACGGAGCACGGGTGGGACGCCGCGCGGCCGGCCATCGACCAGGCGCTTGCGTTAGGTGTGGGCGGCTTCATCCTCTTCGGCGGCGAGCAGGACGCGGTGCGGCAGCTCACCAAGGAGATGCGCCTCCGGTCGACGGTGCCGCTGCTCATCGCCGCCGACATGGAGCGCGGCGCCGGCCAGCAGTTCGCCGGCGCCACCGGCCTCCCGCCGCTCGCCGCCATCGCCTCCCTCAACGACCCGGACCTCGTCCGCCGCGCCGCCCGCCTCACCGCGCGCGAAGCCCGCACGTTAGGCGTCAACTGGGACTTCGCGCCCGTCTGCGACGTCGATCTCGTGGCCGACAACCCCGTGTTGGGCACCCGCACCTTCGGCGGCGATGCGCACCGCGTCGGCGCCCTCGCCGCGGTCTGGATCAAGGCCTGCCAGGGCGAAGGCGTGCTCGCCTGCGCCAAACACTTTCCCGGACACGGCCGCACCCACGGCGACTCGCACCTCGAGCTCCCGGTGGTCGATGCCCAACGCGCCGACCTCATGGAGACCGACGTGCAGCCGTTTCGCGCGGCGATCGAGGCCGGCGTCTCCTCGATCATGACCGCGCACGTCGCCTATCCGGCGCTCGACCCCACCGGCACGCCGGCCACCACCTCGCGCGAAATCCTGCAGTGGCTCCTCCGCCAACAGCTCCACTTCGACGGCCTGATCGTGAGCGATTCGCTGGTCATGAAAGGCGCGCTCGCGGGACGCGACGAAGGCCAGGCCGCCATCGCCGCGCTCAACGCCGGCTGCGACGTCCTGCTCTACCCGAGCGACGTCGCGACGCTGGTCGCTCGGTTGCATCGCGCGCTCGAGACCCACGAGCTCAGCGCCGAGAACGTGCGCAACGCCGTGAGGCGGCGGCTCAAGTGGGCACAGTGGGCGTCGCCGCCTAACGAATATCGCAAGCCCGCCGTCACCGACATCGCCTGGGGCGAGCAGCTCGCCGAGCGCGTCGTGCGGATGGTGCGCGGCGCGCGCCCGACCCTCGCCTCGCCGATGGATGTGGTCGTCATCGATGATGACCTGGGCGGCCCGGCGCCCGCCACCTCTCGCGCCCCGTTCCTCGACGCGCTCGAGCGCGCCGGCTTCCGCGCCCAACGCGTCCCCGAGCCGTCGAACGATCCCGCGCGCACCACGGTCATCGCGCTCTTCGGCGAAACCCAACCGTGGAAGGGCCGCGCCGGCTACAGCGACGCCGCGCGTTCGGCCGTGGAGCGGACGTGTGCCGTTGCTCCGACCGCGTTGCTCGTGCAGTTCGGCCACCCGCGTCTCATTCGAGAGCTGCCGTCCGCCCGTTCGATCGTCACGGCGTGGAGCGGCGACCCCGCGATGCAGGTGGCGGCGGCCAGATGGATGCGAGGATGACGCGGGTGCGCCGAGCGCGCGATGACGGCGCCCTACTTCCTGCCGACTAACGCTGCCACGTCGTCCACCGGCACCGCGTACACGATTCTCCCCGCGCTCTCGCGCGCGCCGCCGTACACGACGCCGATCACGTCGCCGCTCGTGTTGAACACCGGGCTGCCGCTCGAGCCCTGGCCCGCGTAGGCATCGATCTGCAGCACGTCGGACAGATTCTTGCTCACCGTTCCGGCGACGAGCGTCGATCGCGCGGTGATCTGCGTGCCGCTGCCCTCCATCGGCGTGTCGGTGCCTAACGGATAGCCGATGATCGCCACCGCCTTGCCCACCGGGGTGTCGGCGGCCCGCGGCGCGAGCGACGCGATCGTCGGAAAACGTCCCGGCACATCCACCTGCAGCAGTGCGAGATCCGCCGCCGCGCTCACCCGCACCACATGCGCCGGCAGCCACGCTTTCGTGTCGCTGAAAATCACCGCGATTCGCATTGGCGTCGCGCCGCCGTCGCGCTGCACCAGATGCCGGTTGGTCACGATTTCGCCGCGCGAGGACACATTGAACCCCGACCCGCTGAACGCGCTGCTGTCGGGCCATTGCACGGCGATCATCGCGATCGCGGGCCCGCTGCGCGCGGCGATCGATGAGTAGTCGACCTGTGCCGCGGTGAGCATCGCGTGCCGGCGCGATTCGAGCGCGTGCAGTTCCCGCGACAGCGTGTCGGCGTGCGCACCCGGCCCCGTGCCCGACAGCGCCGTCCGCATGCGCTCGCGCTCCCGCTCCGCCGCCGCGAGCGAGGAATCGAGACCGGCGGCGCGACTCGTGACCGACGCCATGCGATCCGCGTACGTCTGCGCCAGGCTGTCGTTGGCTCGCGTTAGGCGAGCGAGCTCCGCATCCGCCGCGCGGGCGGTGCGGTGGCCCAGCCAGTAGGCGCCGCCCGCCGCCAGCACCACGATCGCCGCCGCCGCGGCCAGGACCGCCGTGCGGCGCGCGTCGCCGGCGGCTACCGGCGCGGCCGCCGCGGGCCGCGTGTCGGTGAAAATGTTTCGCGTCGCCGGCGGAGCGTCTCTCGACGGCCGATCACTGCTTCCTGCGGCGGCGCCTGTCGCTGCGTCCGGGAGCACAGCGCTTTCCGCCCGCGGCGCGATCTCCACGTTGACGCGCGGCCCGAACTCGCCGAACCAGATCTCATCCCCTGATGCGAGCCGCTGCTCGCGAGAGATCCGCGCGCCGTTCACGTACGTGCCGTTGGTGCTCCCGATGTCGACGAGCACGTAGCCGTCGCCCACGGCGCGGAGCTCGGCGTGCCGCGTGGAGACGTCGAGGTCGTGATTGGGATCGAATCGGAAATCGCAGAGCGGGTGCCGCCCGATGGCGACCACGGATTGCGTGAACCGCTCGCGCTGTCCGGCGCGCGAGCCGGTCAGGACGCGAAACTCGACGCTCACGGCGCCGCTTTCATCTCGCCGGACGCCGTGTCGCGCGGCGCGGCGCCGCCGCTCCCATTTCCGTGGGATTTGCCTAACATACCGCGCGCCGCCAGCACCACCGCGCCCAACACGATCAGCGCGACGACCGTGAACAGCCACACGCGCGACGCGGGCCGCTCGCGCGTCTCGCCATCCAGGCGCACGCTCGATGCCGGCGTCGCCGAGGGCGCCGCGGGCGCTGCCGCCTCGTAGCGCGGACGCGGCGTCGGCCCGGTAATCTCCTGGCCCGGCAGCAGGAACACCGAGTGCCCAACGTTGTCGTCGGGCTCGGCGTCCGTCAGCCCGCTGCCCTCGAAGCGCGCCGCGATCACGGTGATGTTGTCCGGCCCGCCGTTCTCGTTCGCGCGGTCGATGAGGTCGCGGCACACCTCCACGAGATCCGTCTGGCTCGCCACCACTTCCGCGATCTCGTCCTTCTTCACGAGGCCGGAGAGACCATCGGTGCACAGGATGAGCGTGTCGCCGCGCCGCAGCTTCTGGTACGTCAGGTCGATCTTGACCGTCGGCTCCGGGCCTAACGCCTGCAGAATGATGTTCCGCCGCTCGCTGCGCTCGGCTTCGTCGGGCGTCAACTCGCCCGCTTCGATCAGCCGCTGCATCAGCGACTGGTCCTTCGTGATCTGCCGCGCCACGCCGTCGCGAATGAGATACGCCCGGCTGTCGCCCACCTGCGCCAGAAACAGCGTGTCGCCCAACAGGCCGGCCACCGTCGCCGTCGTGCCCAACCCGCGATTCTCCGGGTGCTCGAGCGCGTAGGCGAAGATGCGGTTGTTCGCCGTCTCCGCCGACGCCTTGATGGCCGTCGCGAACGCCTCGGCGTCGGTGCGCGGGCCATTCACCCAGCGCGCGCGGATCTCCTCGTACACCGTGGTGATCGCCATCTCGCTCGCGATCTCACCGGCCGCCGCACCACCTAACCCATCGGCCACCATGAACAGCGTGCCGCGAGGCCCCACGACGTGCGTGCGCACCTCCGCCTGCAGCGACGCGTTGTCGGCCGACAGGTCGACCACGATGAAGGCGTCCTCGTTGTGCTCGCGCGTGCGGCCGACGTCGGTGCGGCCGAACACGTGGACAACGACGTCGCCGCGGGCGGCGTCTGGCTGGGAAGGGACGGGAATCGTCACGAGGCGCGGTGCGGGTCTCGGAGCAGGGTCACTTGCAGTATTGATTGAACATGAAGGTAATACTTTCGGCGTAGGTCGTGCCGCGCGCGTTGCGCAAGCTGCCCAATATCGCACACGCGCGCTGCCGGGGCTCGGTGGTGTTGGTCATGTCGGCGCGCTCGAGCAGGGCCTCGCTGACGTGGTAGAACGCGGTCACGCTGTCGTTGCCGGTCGGCAGGGCCTTGAGGGCGCGCGACAGGATGACGAGCGCGCGATCGGGCTCCTTGCTCTTGATCAGATCTGCCGCGCGGTTCACGGCGGCCTTGGCGCGGGCGGCGTTGAGCGAGCCGGCGAAATCGCTGTCGGCGGCCGGCGCCGCCGACGGCCCGGAGGACGTTGCGTTAGGCGACGACACCGCCGGCGCACTCGAGCCGGACGACGGCGGGTTGGATCCCGCCGGCGGGGCATTCGCCCCCGGCGACGGCCGCTCAACCGAGGGCGGCTGTACCGGCGGCGGCGTCACCGTCGACGACGCCGCCGTCCTGGTGACGTGACGCTCCTTGGCCGCGTGCGATGTCTTCTGCGCCGGCGGCTCGGCGGCCGGCGCCGAGGCGCCCGGCTTCGCGAACTCCTGCACGGCCGGCGCCTTCGCCGAATCGGCGGCGCTTGCGTTAGGCGCAAGGGCGACGGTGCGGTCGGCCGGCTTGGACGCGCTGTCGCGCGGCGCCGGATTCGTGCCGGCAGCCGGCGTCGAGTCGCGGATCGCCACCGCGGGCGCCTTGTCGGCGGCCTTCGCACGGCCGAAATAGACGTAGGCCCCGCCGGCCAGCGCCACGACGAGCAGCCCGGCTGCCGCGAGCACCATGCCGCGCCGCGACCCGCTCGCCGCCGCCTGCGGCCCCGCCGCCGAAGCGGCCAGCGCCGGCGCCGCCGTCGGCGTCGTGTTAGGCATCGACGGCGCCCGCGCCCCCGTGCCCGCCGCGTTCCGCACGGCCGTCGATGGCATCGCGCCGCCCGCCGTCGCCGCCACGGGCGCCCGGGCGGCCAGCGTCGCCCCGGCCGGCATCGCGCTCACCGCGCGCGTCAGATCCGATGAGAAATCGGTCGCGTGCTGGTACCGGTCATCCGCCTTTCGCTGCAGCGCGCGATCCAGCACCGCCTGGATCGGCGCCGGCCACGACGCATCGGGCCGCATCTCGGCCAGCGTCCGCGGGCGGTCCGTTAGGCGCATGATCATCGACTCTTGCAGCGTCGAGCTCGGGAAGGGCAGCGTCCCCGTCAACATGTGGAAGGTGACGAGCGCCAGCGTGTAGATGTCGCTCCGCGCGTCCAACGGGTCGCCCGAGAGCTGCTCCGGCGACATGTACTCCGGCGTCCCGACCACCAAACCTGTCTTCGTCACCTTCTGCCCGTCGCCGCCGGCCGCTTTCGCGATGCCGAAGTCCACGACCTTCACCAAATCCGAGCCGTCGCGCTGCTTCGCGATCATGATGTTGTCGGGCTTGAGGTCACGGTGCACGATGCCGATCTCGTGCGCCGCATCCAGCCCCTCGGCCACCTGCCGCGTGATGTTCGCCGCGCGGTCCGCCGGCAGCGCGCCCGTCTTCTCCATCACCTTCGTCAGCGACTCGCCCTCGACGTACTCCATGGCGAGATAGATCAACCCGTCCGGCGTCTCGCCGAAGTCGTAGATCGCCGCCACGTTGGTGTTCGTGATGCGGCTCGCGTTCGCCGCCTCGCGATTGAACCGGCCGATCGCATCCGGGTCCTGCGACATGGAAGGATTCATCACCTTGATGGCGCTCTTGCGCCCCATCTTGATGTGCTCCGCCAGATAGACCTGGCCCATGCCGCCTTCGCCTAACTTGCGCAGAACGTGATAGCGGTCCGCGATGACCGACCCCTCGAGACCGCCTCCGGCCGGCACGCGCAGCGTGCTCCCGTCGCGCGGACAGAACATCACGTCCAGCTCGTATTCCGACCCACACTGCGGGCAGAGTTTCTGAGCGCTCACAGGCTCTCCACGCGCAGCACCTGATCGCCGACCAGCAGGCGCTGGCCGGCCTCGAGCCGCCGCTCGCCGCGCACCGCGACCGCGATGCCGTTCCGGCTCCCCAGGTCGCGAATCACCAGCGCACCGTCCTGGTCCTCGAGCTCCGCGTGTCTCCCACTCATGGTCTGGTCGTACGGAAAGGTCCAGTCGCCGGTGTCACGGCCCAGCACCATCTTCCGGCCCGCCGCCAAGTAATGAATGTCGCGGACGCTCCGGTCCCCACGCAGCTGGGCGACCAACGCCACATCGGGTTCGGGCGTGAGCGAGGCCATGTGGCAGGTGCCGTCCGGCTCGCGCGACGCCGCCGCCGGCGGCGACCCCACCCGCCGCACGCGGAAAATCTGAGAGCCGATGAGGAGCGTTTCGTCGTCGCCTAACGTGCACGGCGTCTCGATGAACGCCCAGGTCCGGTTGGTCGAGCCCAGGTCGCGCACGATGAGCGCGCCGTCGCGCACCGTGAACTGCGCATGGAGCGGCGACAGAAACAGATCGTCGGCGAACGTGATGTCGCACGACCCTCGCCCAACGGACACCTCCGTTCGTGTGATCGGCACCGTCTGCTTCACCTCGCCGCGTGCATCCAACACGGACAGCCTCGGCCCCACGACGTCGCGACGCTTGGCCGAGAAGAGCAGGGTCCGCGACTCCGGCTCCTCGCCGGCCGGCGGCGCGACGAGCGGCGTCCCGCACGCGCTGCAGAACGTGTCCGCCTCGAGCACCGCCGCGCCGCACGACGTGCACGACTTCGCCGCCGAGAGCACTGAATCGGAACGCCGGCCGCAGTGAGCGCAATACGGCAGCGACGGATTGACCGGATTCCCACACCATCCGCACGAGGCCGTGCGCGTCGCGCCCGACATGTTCACGCGCGTCGGCGGCACGATGGCGATGGCGGCCTCGGCGCCAGAGCTGCGCGCGCTGCTGGGAGAGGACCGCCGGCGTTTCGTCTTGCCGCTCGGCGATTTCGGTTTGGCGGATGCGGTTGTCGGGGGCACTTGGGCGGCTGCCGTCGGACCGACCGGCTTACCGCAATCGATGCAGAAGCGGGAGTCGTCGGTGTTCGGCCGCCCGCAGAAGGCGCAAGAAATCACGCGTAATATCCTCCGGGCTGTCCCCCCGTAAGACGCCCCACTCGGCCTTAAGGTCAATAGAACATAAGAGTCAACAAGAACTTAGGAAATAGTGGCGAGAGGGAAACCGATCGGTTGGCGAATGGCCTCCTACTCTTTTGTCCCTGGCGCCCGCCGTTACCTTCTACTGCCATGAAACCCTGCCGTCTCGCGGCGCTGCTCGTGCTCTCGGCCTGCGCGCACAAGAGCACCGCGGTCGCCGGCGCTCCAACTCCTTCGACACCCGCAGCAAGCCGACCGTCTGCCGCCGCCGTCAATCTTCCGCCGATCCCGCTCGCGACCGGTCCGTTGCAGATCCGTGTCGTGTATCCGAGCCCGAATCAGCTGATTCAGTCGCGCGACTCGAATTTCATTTTCGGCTCGGTGGGGAACGGACACGCGCTGCTGACCATCAACGGGGCGCCGGTGCAGGTCTATCCCAACGGCAGCTTCATCGCGTTCCTGCCGCTGCCAACACGTGATCATACATCATATGATCTGATGGCTACGCTCGGCGCCGACACGGCGCGCGCAACGCAGCCCATTCGCCTGCTACCGCCCATTCCAGCGCTCGGCGATACGGGTGCCCTGGTGGTCGACTCGAGCAGCGTCGCGCCGTTCGGCCGCCTCGCGCTGCGCGACGACGAGATCGTGCGCGTCGCAGTCCGCGCTCCCGCCAACGCGTCGGTTGCATGGCGCGGCGATTCCTCGGCCGTAGTGCCGCTGCTCAACGGCGCGTCGCTGCCGCTCCGCACCGCGTTCAACGCCACGATCCCACCGGGCGCTGTGACCGCGCGCGATGCCGCCGACTCCACACAGTGGTCGGTGGGTGTGGTCGCGCGCCGGATGCGGGCCCCGAGCACCATCGTGGTGGCGCGGGGCGCCGATACGGTCCGGCTCGACGTGCCCGCCATCGCCCCGGCGCCGCCGGTCCCCACGTGGGGCGTGCTCGGCGCCGACACGAGCAGCGTCGGCGACACCGACCGGGTGATCATCGGCCGCCCGGTGCCTAACGGAACGTACAAGTGGCTGCTCATGGCCGGCACGGCCGTCCCCGTCACCGGCATCGACGGGGACTTCGTGCGCATCCGGCTCGACGGCGCGCTCGAGATCTGGGTGCTGGCCCGCGACATCGCGCTCATGCCTAACGGATGGCAGCCGCCGGCCCGCGTCGCCGGAAACGCGCAGCTCCGCCCAGCGGCGGAGTGGGTCGACCTCGAGATCCCCATGAGCAGCCGCCCACCGTTTCTGGTGGAAGAAGGCGACCACGAGCTCAAGCTCACGTTGTACGGCGTCACCGGCAACACCGACATCATCACCTACACGGGTGACGATTCGCTCGTCCGCGTAGTCCGATGGAAACCGGTGGGCACCGAGCGCGTGCGGTACACGCTGCGTCTCGCCGCGCAGCCGTTCGGCTATCTCGCGTTCTGGGACAACGGCCGATTCGTGCTCCGCGTCCGCCGTCCGCCGCGCATCAATCCGGACCATCCGCTGGCCGGCCTCACGATCGCCGTCGACCCGGGCCACCCGCCCATCGGCGCGACGGGCCCCACCGGATTGTACGAGCCGGTGCCGACGCTGGCGGTGGGGGAAAAGCTGCGCGACATGCTCCAGGCGCGCGGCGCGAAAGTGGTCATGACGCGCACGACGGCGGCGCCGGTTGCGTTAGGCGACCGGCCGATCATGGCGCGCCGTGCCGATGCGCAGGCGCTGGTCTCGATTCACCTCAACGCTTTGCCCGATGGAGTCGACCCGTTCATCTCGCACGGCACCGGGACGTACTTCTTCCATCCGCAATCCGAGCCCATGGCGCGCGCGCTCGAGACGTCGCTCGTGAGGCGCCTCGGCCTGCCGGAGCTCGGCATCCACTACGACAACCTCGCGCTGGCGCGGCCCACCTGGATGCCGGCGGTGCTCTGCGAGGGCGCGTTCATCATGATGCCGGAGCAGGAAGCCGCGCTCCGCACCCCGCAGTTTCAGCAGGCCTACGCGCGCGGCATTGCCGACGGCCTGGAGTCGTACTTCCGATCACTCGCCTCGAGCAAGTGACGGGCCGCCGTCTTGCGTTAGGCTTGCTCGCCGGCGCGGCGCTCGCCGCGTGGGCGCCCGCGGCCCGCGCGCAGCTCGCGCCCAACGCACACTGGCGCACGCTCGAGACCACGCACTTCCACGTCCACTTCACGCCCGCCGAAGAAACGGCGGCGCGCCGCGCCGCCGTGGACGCCGAGCAGGCCTATGCCGCGCTCGCCCAACGCCTGCACCCGCCGCGCGGACCGATCGACCTCATCGTCGCCGACAACGTCGACTTCTCCAACGGCTCGACCACGCCGTATCCGACCAACCGCATCCTCGTGTACGCGCGCCCCGGCCTCGATGTCGTGTCGCTGCGCTACTATGATGATTGGCTACAGTTGGTTATCACGCACGAGCTGACGCACGTGTTCCACCTGGACCGCACGCGGGGCTGGTGGAGCCTCGCTCAACATGTGTTTGGACGCGCGCCATTCCTGTTTCCGAATCAATACGAGCCCGCCTGGATCACCGAGGGGCTCGCCGTGTTTTACGAGAGCGACATCACCGGATCCGGCCGCGTCGACGGCACCTACGAGCGAATGCTCTTGACGGCCGGCGCGATGGATGGCGGCCCCGCGATGTTCGACCGATGGAATCTCGCCACCACGCGGTTCCCCGGCGGCGATCTTCCGTACGGCTACGGCGCGCTCCTGTTCGAGGACCTCTCGCACGCGCGCGGACCGGCCGGCATGCGCGCCTACGTCGAGTCGGCGAGCGGCAAGTGGTTTCCGTGGCAGTGGAACAGCGCCGCGCACGACGCCTTCGGCATTTCGTTTTCCGACGCCTGGCGCCTCTGGCACGACTCCCTCGCCGCGCGCGCGCCCGCGCCATCGAACCCGATGCCTAACTGGCGCGACCTCACCCACGCCGGCGCCGAGGCGCTCTATCCGCGCTGGGTGGGCGATACGGCGGTGGTGTATTCGCGCGCCGACTGGCGCTCATCGCCCGCTGCCGGCCTCGCCGACACCGCCGGCGCCAACCGCCGGTTAGGCAGACGCAACGGCAACGACGCCAACAGCCCGGCGCCAGATGGATCGATCGTCTTCTCGCAGCTCGAATACACCGATCCCTACCACATCCGGAGCGATCTGTACCGCCAGATCGGCGGCCGCCAGATCCGCCTCACCCACGACGCGCGGCTCGCCCAACCCGACGTGCGCCACGACGGGCTCATCGTCGCCGTCCGGTTTCTGCCCGCCACCACGCAACTCGTGCAGGTGAGTCCCGACGGCTGCACCGTCGTCCCGATCACCCGTGCCTCGCTCGACACCGAGTGGGCCGAGCCCCGCTGGTCCCCCGACGGCGCGCACATTGCCGCCACGCGCTGGACGCGCGGCGGCTACGCCGACGTGGTCGTCTTGGACACGTTAGGCAGCGTGGTCCGCGCCTTCACGCACGACCGTGCCATCGACGGCACGCCGTCATGGACGCCCGACGGCCGCGCGGTGGTGTTCACGTCGGACCGCACCGGCGTCACCCAGCTCTATGTGGCCGACCTGGACGGCGACACCATCCCGCGCCGCTTCACGAGCTCGCCCGTCGGCGTCTACTATCCGTCCGTATCGCCCGATGGAAAGGAAATCGCCGCCGCTCGCTACGCGGACAGAGGCTGGTATATCGGCATCGCGCCGTTCGATACCACCGGTGCCAAACCGGCGCCGCTCTCCTCGGCGTTCGCTCCCGAGTCGCTGACGCCGCCGGCGCTCGATACCGCGCGCGCGCACCCATACTCCGCCTGGCGCTCGGTGCTGCCCCGCTTCTGGCTGCCGCTGGCCGGCCAGACCGCGCACGGCAACTATTCGTTAGGCGCATTCACGGCCGGCAACGACGTCGTCGGCCGCCACTCGTATTTCGCCCAGGTGCTCCTCGATCCGCGCGGCGAGGAGAACACCTGGGACGTCCGCTACTCGTACGCCGGACTCGGCCAACCCGTCATGAACGCCGAGGGATTCCAGGACTACGACGAACAGTTCGTGCTCGACACGAACGGCACCGTCGCCGGCCGCGTGATCCGGCGGACGCAGACGTACACGTTAGGCATGACGCTCGAGCGCCCGCGCATCCGGAGCAACGCGTTCTTCACGATCGAGGGCGAGCTCGAGCAGCGCCACTACACCACCGACCCGGCGCCGCTCCTCGGTCGTCTCGATCCGTTCTTCGCCTCCAATCCGCGCTACTGGTCCATCGTCTCGTCGGTTGGTTGGGCCAACACACAATATCCGGTGCGCGCCATCTCGTTCGAGGACGGCATTTCGTTTGCCGCCACCGGCCAGCTCAAATGGCTCGAGGGAACGGGGCCCATTCAGTCGCGCAGCGTGAGCGCCGTGTTCGACGCCTACAAGTCCGTCGATTTCGGCGGCTTCGCGCACAGCGTGATCGCCGCGCGGGTGGCGGGCGGCGTCGCCTCGGGCGCCGATCCCGGCGTGTACGACATCGGCGGGTCGAACGGCACGCCTGTGTCGGTGTTCCCCGGTTTCACGTTAGGCTCGCGCCACACCTTCGCCGTGCGCGGATTCCCGTCCGGCGTTCGCTCCGGCGACCGCGTCCTTGCCGGATCGGTCGAGTATCGCGTCCCGTTCATCGCGCCGCACCGCGGGCTCGGCTTCTGGCCCGCGTTTCTGGATCGCACGTCGATCAACTTTTTCAGCGACGCCGGCACGTCGTGGGTCGAAGGCGGCCGGTTCTTCAACGGCAACCCCATCGCGTCGGCCGGCGCCGAAGTGGTCGCGAACCTGGGGCTGCAGTACGACGCGCCGTACGTGGCGCGCGCCGGTATCGCGTTCCCGTACATCAACAACTCGCCGGTCAAGGTGTCGCCGGCGAGCGTGTACTTCGAGATCGGTTTCGCGTTCTGAGCTCTGCTCCACATTGCCCCGAGATGGCGCACAATTCGCATGTGACGCGCCATACCTCACGACATCATTGATTCGATCTCGCCACGACCCCGCAACAATGCCCACCATACACCCAACCGCATTCGTCCACCCCCTGGCCATCGTGCTCGGCGACGTTACGTTAGGCGCCCGTGCGTCGGTGTGGCCCACCGCCGTGCTCCGCGGCGACAGCGACCGCATCGTCGTCGGCGCCGAGACCAACGTGCAGGACGGCTCGGTGCTCCACGCTGATCACGGTCTCCCCGCGCTCGTCGGCGCGCGCGTCGCGATCGGCCACCGCGCGATCGTGCACGGCGCCGTGGTCGAGGATGGATGTCTCATCGGGATGGGATCGGTGGTGCTCAACGGCGCGCGCGTCGGCGCCGGGTCGATCATCGGCGCCGGCGCCGTGGTCACCGAAGGCATGCAGATCCCGCCGGGATCGCTTGTGTTAGGCGTGCCCGCGCGCGTCGTCAAACAGGTCACGCCGCAGATGCAAGCGCGGATCGCCGCCACCGTGGACGCCTATCTCGAGCTCCAGGAGCAGCACCGTCGAGGGCAGTGGCCGACCGCACCCTGACGGATTCCGGCCGGCCGTCGGGCACACGCTGCGGCCCGTCGGCGTTATCTTGTTGACTGCTCATCGGCACCCCCGTCCACGTCCGAGACGAGTCATGAACGACGAATCCTGCACCGTGCTTCGCGCGGCGGCGCAATACGGCATCGCGTATCTCGAGGGACTCGACCAACGCAGTGTCGCGCCCTCGTCCGGCGCACTCGCGCGGCTCGCCGAGCTCGATCGACCGCTGAACGATGCGCCGACGCCGCCCGAAGACGTGATCCGGCAGCTCGACGAAATCGGATCGCCCGCCACGATCGCGTCCGCCGGCGGCCGCTTTTTCGGATTCGTGATCGGCGGTTCGCTGCCGGTCGCGCTCGCGGCCAACTGGCTCGCCGGCGCATGGGACCAGAACTCGGGACTCGTGGTCATCGCGCCGATCGTCGCCAAGCTCGAGGACGTCGCCGCGAAATGGATGGCCGAGTTGTTCGGACTGCCCGAGGGATGCGGCACGGGCTTCGTCACCTCGGCGACCGCCGCCAACTTCAGCGCGCTCTGCGCCGCGCGTCGCGCGCTCTGTGCGCGCCGCGGTTGGGACGTCGAGTCGCAAGGCTTGTTCGGCGCGCCGCCCATCGACGTGATCGTGGGCGACGAGGTCCACGCCTCCATGCTCAAAGCGTTAGGCATGAGCGGACTCGGCCGCGACCGAGTGACGCGCGTGCCCACCGATGCGCAGGGCCGCATGCGCGCCGAGCTGCTGCCCGAGCTCACGAGCAACAGCCTCGTGTGTCTGCAGGTGGGCAACGTGAACACCGGTGCGATCGACCCCATCGCCGAGGTGTGCGCGGCCGCGCGCGCCGCCGGCGCCTGGGTGCACGTGGACGCCGCGTTCGGAATGTGGGCCGCCGCGTCGCCGACGCTGCGTCAGTTAGTCGCCGGCATCGGCGACGCCGACTCGTGGGCCACCGACGCGCACAAGTGGCTCAACGTCCCGTACGACAGCGGCGTGGTGTTCTGCCGCGACGCCGCTGCCTTGCGCGGCGCGATGACGTCGAGCGCCGCCTATCTGGTGGAGGGCGCCCACCGCGAGCCGTACCAGTACACCCCGGACTTCTCGCGCCGCGGCCGCGGCGTCGAAGTCTGGGCCGCGCTGCGCGCGTTAGGCAAGAGCGGCGTCGCCGACCTCGTCGACCGGACCTGCCGGCACGCGTGGCGGTTCGCCGCCGCGCTCGAGGAGGCCGGCTTCGAGATTCTCGCCGACGTCGTGCTCAACCAGGTGCTCGTCGGCTTCGGCGACGCCGAGCGCACCGCGCGGGTGATCGCCGCGATCCAGGCGGACGGCACGTGCTGGTGCGGCGGCACCGTCTGGCACGGCCGGCCCGCGATGCGCATCAGTGTATCCTCGTGGGCGACCACGGATGACGATGTCGAGCGCAGCATCGACGCGATCGTCCGCGCCGCCCGCGCCGCCTAACACACCGTCCAACCCGCGCCGTCCGGAGACCTCAATGGCCGATCGAAAGACCGACACCGCCGGCGTCATCGCGTTCCCCCCGCTCCTCGTGGTCGGCGCGCTCGTGTTAGGCCTGGTGTGGCACTGGTTCGTCCCGCGGCAGCCGTTCCCGCCGGTCCCGTCGCGCATCGTGGGGATTGTGTTCGTGCTCGTCGGCGCCGCGATCATCGCCTGGGGCGCCCGCACCATGCGCGCCGCGGGCACGAACATCGACCCGTCGCAGCCCGCGCTCGCGCTGGTGACCACCGGCCCATTCCGCTGGTCGCGCAACCCGCTCTATCTCGCGATCCTGATCATCTACGTCGGCACGACGCTGGTGGTCGACGCGCTGTGGCCGTTCGTTCTGTTAGTCCCGCTCATCGCGCTGCTCGAATGGGGCGTGATCAGGCGCGAAGAACGCTACCTCGCGCGAACATTCGGCGAGCCGTATGAAGCGTATCGCGCCCGCGTCCGCCGCTGGCTTTAAGGCGGACACGTCCGACACAGCCGGACACGACCGGATCGAGCGCGGCTTGGGCAGTGTCCGGTCGTGTCCGTAGTGTCCGGCGTTGTCCGCCTTCAGTCCGGCGCTGTCCGAGTTGTCCGCCTTCACCGGACCCGCAGCATCACGGCCATGGCACCGAGGGCGCCGGACATGCCGAGGCACAGGCCGACGACGGCGTGCAGTGCGTCGAGGCCGTGCTGCGACGCCGGATGCAAGAAGAGGAAGAAGCACAGGCCTAACGCCAGCAGCGCCGCGCTCCACGCCGTGCATCGCCGCGCCTTGGCCGCCTTCGGGATGGATCCCATCAACATTGCAGTCGCTCCTGCCTAACGGTTAGTCGGTGAACAGGTACCACGCCATGAGTCCCATCTTGATGCCGACGAAGGTCAGTGCCACGGCGAGCAGGTCCCAGCTCCACACGCCGTCCGCGTAGTCGCGGTACATGAAGAGCCCGATGGCCACGAGCGTCGCGACGATGCCGGCGGAGCTGCTGGATTTGAGGCGATGGGTGAGAAACCGCTCGTCGATCGCTCTACCGAGAATGCGCATGGGGTTTCACGAGAGTGAAAATGTCGTCCGTCGCGCAGCGAAAGACCTTCGCGAACGTAAGCGCCAGCTCCAGGCTCGGCACATAACGCCCGCGCTCGATGGAATTGATGCTCTGCCGGGAGACGCCGACCGCCTTGGCCAGATCCTCCTGGGTCCACCCGCGCTCGCCGCGCAGCTCTTTGACTCGATTTCTGATCTCTGAGTCCATGTCAAGCTTGCTTGTCTCTCCCAGGATACGCGATTCGGCGGCGCATGTCAAGTATGCTTGACTAAAGGCGGACAAGTCCGGACACTGACGGATCCGTCAGTGTCTAGATTTGTCCGCCTCGTGCATTGAGTCTGTTAGATCCGGCCGTGTCCGATGTGTCCGCCTTTAGAGGCGGCCGTGTCCGGTGTGTCCGCCTTAGACAGTCCGTTAGATCCCGTCCTGTCCGGTGTGTCCGCCTTAGACAGTCCGTTAGATCCCGTCCTGTCCGGTGTGTCCGCCTTTAGATCCGGCCGTGTCCCGGTGTGTCCGCCTTTAGATCCGGCGCTGTCCCGGTGTGCCCGCCTTACGGCATTTTTGTCCCTTCGTCGTGCAGCACGAGCACGGAATCCGCGCCCTTCGAATAGTGCGCGGTGGTCGTCCCGACCAGCTTCCCGTCTTGCAGCCGGTAGGACCCTTCGGTCATCACCTTGACGCCTTTCCGCCGCTGGCTCGAGAACGTGCCTGTGCGCTCGATCAGGCTGTCGCCCGACACGCTGACCATCAGCGGCACTTTGAGTCCCGACGGGAAGGTCATGAACCACCCGGTCGTGTCGGCGGTGGCGGTGAGGACATACTTGGTGGGTGTCGTGTCCTTGCCTGCGTTAGGCGTCGCCGTCATCTGCCATTTTCCGGCGACGTCGGCGAGCGAGAACGCTGGAGCCGGCGCAGGCGCCGGCGCCGCAGCCGCGGCTGTGGAGTCAGCGGGCGCCGCGGTGCTGTCTCCGTTCGCCGCCCCTCCGCCTTTCTTGCAACCCACGACCAACAAGCCAGCGCAACCAACGACCGCGAGCTGCGAGATGATGCGCATGAGATCCTCGGCGTTCGGGAAGGGAGCGATTGTCAGACAGCCACGCCACACGCTACCGGGATCCGGGATACTGTCAAGCCAACGACTCTCTCTCTGCCGACACGGCCCGCCACTTCGTCTCGCACTCGCTTCGAGCAGCCGAGCCGTCCGTCAAATCCGGCGTTGTCCGGGTTGTCCGCTTGTTAGTGTCGTGTATCCGAACAAACCCACTCCTCGGCGCTGACGTCCCGCAATGTCGAGCTCGTTTCGCTCGCCTGGCGCCGAGCGGCTCCGGCAGTCCGGCTTCCTTCGAGCTAAGAAGCGGCTACATTTCATGTTATCCCACGCTTCGACGCCCACGAGGCGTGGGCTTTGCATCACGATTCCGGACCTTTGCACATTCCGAGGCGCCTCCGCGTGGATAGTCGGTGGAAAACGCGGCCAAACCCGGAATTGTGATGTGCATTGTTGGAACTCGTTGCTACGGTTGAAGTTGTGAAGAGACTTGCGCGGAATCACATGTCAGAATATCGTCACCTCCCGCGTCTGGCTCATCCCACCTCGCGGAACCCGTAGGTCAAGTCCACCACAACTTCGGTTTGGCCCTCAGTTAGGAGACGCATCCCCATGGCCCTGCCATCCAAGGCCTCGCCGCCAGCGACCCCGGTGTCGCTCAGCAAGAACGCCCGGATCGTGCTCGAGAAGCGCTACCTCGTGAAGGACGAGACGGGGAAGCCCACGGAGCGACCCGAGGATTTGTTCTGGCGCGTGGCCACGGTGGTGGCGGAGGCCGATCGGCGGTACGGCGCCAGCGACGGCGCGGTGGACACGGTGGCCGAGGAGTTCTACCGGCTCATGACCGAGCGTCGGTTCGTGCCTAACTCGCCGACGCTCATGAACGCCGGCCGTCCGTTAGGCCAACTGTCGGCGTGCTTCGTGCTGCCCATCGAGGACGCGCTGTCTAACGGACACGACGGGATCTACGACACGCTGCGGTCCATGGCCCTCATTCATCAGTCGGGCGGCGGATGCATCGCCGGCGACGCGCGCGTGTGGACCACGTTCTGCGGCGTCGAGCCGATCGAGGTGCTGTTCAATCGCGCCACCGTGGACGGGCGCGCCGGCGAGCGGCAGGGCAGTGGCGTTGCGTATGACGTGCGCGACCTCGGAATCCGGACGCTGTCCATGGATCCGGGCACGGGCAAGACCGGCCTTCGTCCCGTGACGCACGTGTGGAAGTTCGACGTGCCCGCCGAGAGTCAGATTGTCGTTAGGACGCGCGAGGGCGCCGAGGTGCAGACCAGCGACTGGCACCCGTTCATGGTGCTGCGCGGCACGCAGCTCGTGGAAGTCCGCGCCGACGCGCTCGAGGCCGGCGACGTGATCCTGGGTCCCGAGCGGCCCGAGACGTTCTGGCCGTGGCAGGAGGAGCGCACCGTCGGCGGCCTCACGATCGATCCGGACATCGCGTGGCTCACCGGCTTCACGTTAGGCGATGGGTCGTTCGGCTACGTGCCCGCGCTCAGGCAGCACCGCCTGCGCTGGTTCTCCGGCACCACCGACGTGCTCGAGCGCGTGCAGTCTATTGTGGCGAAGCACGGCATCCGGATCTCCATCCAGCGCGACCCGCGCGGAAACGGCCTCGTGCTGGCGACGCTGACGCAAGACTTCGTGCACGCCATGCAGCAGGCCTGTGCGCTCACGCGTCGCGGACCCAAGGACGCGATCATCCGCGTGCCCGAGCACATTGGAAAGGCGCCGCTGCCGGTGGTGCGCGCGTTCGTCGCCGGTTTGTTGGACAGCGACGGCTGTGTGGACCCCGACGGCAGTCCGTCGTACACCACGGCCAGCGAAGAAATGGCCCAGGACCTCGCGGCTCTGATGAGCCTCCTCGGCTACCAGCCCACGGTTAGGCGGAAGGAGCCGCACGGCCGTGGCAAGCTGCCCACCTACACCGTGCTCCTGTGCCCGTTGCCGCAGGTGGACGAGCTGGCCGCGGATCTCGCGCCATACTTGGCGAACGTGCAGCGGAAAGAGCGGCTGCACTCTGACGCCACTAAGCAGACCTCGCTCGCGCTCGACATCGATTCATGGCGCGACGCATTGCGCTCGTATGGACTCGTGAATGAGCGCGGTCACAAGGGCGCCGGACCCTGTGCCGACCAATTCAATCGGTGGAGCTGCAACGTAGGCGGCCGCGTGAATCGACGGGATCTCGCGCACATCGCGCAGGTCCTCCAGTCGCACGACGCGCCCCTCGCCGCGATGCTCAAGCGCGCCGCGCGCGGCGGACAGGAAGTGACCGAGGTGACCCGGGCCGACACGCCCAAGCCGTACTATGACCTGAGCGTCGACGAGTGGAACACCTATGCCGCCGGCCGCGACGGCATGGTGATGATCCACAACACCGGATTCGGCTTCTCGCGCCTCCGTCCCAAGGGCTCCATGGTGCGCTCCACCACCGGCGTCGCGTCCGGCCCCGTGAGCTTCATGAAGCTCTACGACGCCAGCACCGACGCCGTGAAGCAGGGCGGCACCCGCCGCGGCGCCAACATGGGCATTCTGCGCGTCGACCATCCCGACATCATGGAGTTCATCACCTGCAAGGAAGACCTCACGCAGGTGGTCAACTTCAACATTTCGGTGGCCGTCACCACGCAGTTCATGCGCGCCGTGCAGACCGGGTCCAAGTACGATCTCATCGACCCCGGCACCGGCAAGTCCGTGGAGCGGCTCGACGCGCGCATGGTGTGGAACAAGATGATCGAGGGCGCCTGGCGCACCGGCGAGCCCGGCGTGTTCTTCATCGACGAGGCCAACCGCTACAACCCCGTCCCGTCGTTAGGCCAGTACGAGGCGACCAATCCGTGCGTGGTCGGATCGACCCGCCTCGCCACCGACCGCGGCCTCCTCACCATGGAGGAGCTCGAGCGCGAGCTCACCGAGATCCGCGTGGTCACCGACGACCGTGTGCCGGCCATCCGCTCGGCGCTCGAGGGCGGCGTCGCCGTGCAAACCCGCCGCGGCACCACGCTCCGCCACGCGGTGCCCGTTTTCCGCACGCGCCAGAACGCGCCCGTATTCGCGCTCGTCACCGCGCACGGCTACACCGTAACCGCGACCGACAACCACAAGTTCTTCACGCCTAACGGACTGGCGGAGCTCAAGGATCTGAAGCCGGGCGACGACATCCTCTTGCAGTCCGGCGAGGGCGCCTGGAGCACCAACTACGCGCTGCCCGCGTTCGAGCCCACGGACAAGTTCCGCGCCCGCGTCGAACGCGGCGAAGCCCACCTGCCGTCCACCTGGTCCCGCGAGCTCGGCCAGATGATCGGCTTCGCGATGACCGACGGCTGGCCCTGCGACGAGCTGCCGTACACCCGCAGCTCGCTCGGCCTGGCCGTGCCGGGCCAAGTGAAGCGCGTGCCCGAAACAATCTGGCGCGCTCCGCGCGAAGCCGTGATCGGTTTCCTGCAGGGCCTGTTCACCGCCGACGGCACCGTGAACATCTCGGTGGCCCGGAAAACGTGCTCCGTTCGCCTCGCCGCCAGCAACAAGCCGCTCTTGGAAGACGTGCAGCGCCTGCTGCTCAACTTCGGGATCGTCTCCAAGCTGTACCTGCGCCGCGAAGCCCAGGACAAGCTCATGCCCAACGGCAAAGGCGGCCAGACCCGCTACGCCTGCGCGCCGCAGTACGACCTCGTGCTCGACAAGGAGAACCGCGACCGGTTCGTCCGCACCATCGGCTTCCTGTCCGTGGCCAAGCAGCAGAAAGCCGAGCGATGGCTCGCGGGCAAGGAGCGCCGGTCCAATCGGGAGCGGTTCGTCACGCGCATTGTGTCCATCGAGCCTGCCGGCACCGCCGACGTGTACTGCACCACCGAGCACCAGACCCATTCGATTGTGGTGAACGGCCTCGTCACGGCGAACTGCGGCGAGCAGCCCCTGCTCGCGTACGACGTGTGCAACCTCGGCAGCATCAACGTCGGCTACTATGTGAAGGGGAGCGGCGTCGATTGGGACGCGTTCCGCCGCGACATCCAGCTCGCCACGCACTTCCTCGACAACATCATCGACGTCAACAAGTATCCGCTGCCCGAGATCGACGCCCTGTCCAAGCGCATCCGCCGGATCGGCCTTGGCATCATGGGCTTCGCCGACATGCTCGTTAGGTTAGGCATTCCGTACGACTCGCCCGACGGCGTGGAGATGGGCCGCAAGGTGATGCGGTTCCTGGACGTGGAGGCCAAGCGCGAGAGCGAGCGGCTGGCCAACGAGCGCGGCGCGTTCCCCGAGTGGGCCAAGAGCATCTGGGGTCCCGAGGAGACGTGCGCGCGCGACGCGAGCGGCAAGCGCATTAGGCCCATGCAGCTTTTGCGCAATTGCAACGTCACCACCATCGCGCCCACCGGCACCATCTCGATCATCGCCGGCTGCTCGAGCGGGCTCGAGCCGCTCTTCGCCGTGGCGTTCATGCGCAATCAGGCCGGCGTCATGATGCCCGACGTGAACGACGACTTCGTCGCGATCGCCAAGCGCGAGGGCTGGTACAGCGACGCGCTCATGGAGCGGATCGCCAAGGAAGGCCACATCAAGTTCCCCGAGGTGCCGGAGAAGTGGCAGCGCGTGTTCGTGACCGCCAACCAGATCGCGGCCGACATGCACATCCGCATGCAGGCCGCCTTCCAGGAGCACTGCGACTCGGCAATCTCGAAGACAACAAATTTCGCGCACACCGCTACGCAGGACGACGTGAGGACGATTTACGAGCTCGCGTACGAGCTCAAGTGCAAGGGTGTGACCGTGTATCGCGACGGGTCGCGCGACAACCAGGTGCTGAGCACCGGCGCCACCGATGGGGCCAAGGCCGCGCGGGAGAGCGGGGCAGTCGCGTCGGTGCCGGGCGTCACCGCCCAACCGGACACCAAGCGCGAGGTGGCCGAGCTCGCCGGTCGGCTCGCCGAGTCGGAGGCGGAGATCGGGCGGCTCAAGAAGATGCTCTACGAGAGCGAAGCCGAGAATGCCCAACGGCGGGCCAAGCGCGCTCGGCCCGATACGTTGAGGGGGACGACGCGGCGGATGGAGACTCCGTTGGGCACGATGTACGTGACGATCACGGAGGACGATCGCGGGCAGCCGTTCGAGGTGTTCATCACGTTGGGCAAGGCCGGCGGCGCGGCGATGGCGGACGTAGAGGCGATGGGGCGGTTGCTGAGTTTGGCCTTACGGAGCGGGATTCCGCTCATGGAAGTGCACAAGCAGCTCCGGGGCATCGCATCGGACCGGCCGATCGGGCTCGGGCCTAACAAGGTGCTCTCTGTTCCCGACGCGATTGGTATTGCGATCGAGCAGTGGTGGCGGGAGAAGCAGGGGGTTCAGCAGGAGCTGTTGGGCGAGGGCGGGGCGAAGCAGGGCGGGGTGCCGGCGAGGGAGCAGATCACAGGCTCGTCGGTACGAGTGGCGCCGGCGGCGAGCGGGGATGCGACGTTAGGCGGGGCGCAGGGGCAGCTGGGCTTCGACGCGGTGACGGACAATGGCGGGTTTATGGGAACGTGTCCGGACTGCGGGTCGCAGTTGGAGTATGCGGAGGGGTGTGTGAAGTGTCATGTGTGCGGGTTTAGTGAGTGCGGGTAACTGTGTATTCTGGAATAAGTCCAAAATGAAGGGGCATGTTCGCGTAGCTTTGTCGTGCCAACAAGAAATGGAGGCGACTAATGTCGCGCAAACGTGGAGCAGGTGGCGAGTTTCCGCTCGGGCCTTTACTCGCGCTTATCGTTGGAATAGCCGTTGCTCAGTATCGAGTTCGCAATCCTCGTTGCAAAGGATGCGGCGCGATTCTGGAGGCGATTAGGTTGTACGAGAAGGTTGAATGCCCGACATGCGGAGCTGTTTTAATCGGTATGCAGGCGGCACTCTCGTAATTCGAGCCTTGTCGTACGGCGCGCCTAAGAACGACGCCGGACCAAACGCATGGCCTCACTTGCTAGGCGCGGGTGTGCCAGCTAGCGCTCGTTGGCTCAGTGCGGGAGTGCGATCGAGAGTCTCCGTTGCTTGCTAACAGGCAGCGGAAATTTGGCAGTATTAGCGAAGCGCAAGAATCAACGTGACGCTGCGCTCAAGGAGCCAGTTTGAACTCGCGCCAAAGGCTAGTGGACGTCGAGCGAGCGTCACGCATTTACCAATAGACGTCGAGCGAACGTCAGGACGCTGCTTTTTCGCATTCCATGTCGCCAAATCTTGAGCGGCACATTTAGAGACGAGCTTACGAATTCAGCCTGCTGTCGCTCCACCTGGGTAAGACGTGTGAGAAACTCAATTTGGTATTCAGAGCTACCTTCTCGCCGCTCGAGACGTTGCTTAACTAGGAAGGTTGGCGCCTCCACCAACACTAGTCCCAATGGCCGTATACTTGTGAACACGTCCAGTGGTACATTGACGATGCTCGCATCTCTGCGAACTAGACAATAGTGGCCGTCAAGCAAAATCGTCAGCGAGGAAGTCAAGTACGGCGTCAGCGCAGACAGCGCTAGTTCTTGGTTCGCGCCGACATCCACGACGGCTTTACGCATGAGGTCACCTGGCTCCGCGACATAGCCTATCAGGTCGCTTGCCCTCAGATGAACGGCGTCTAGCGGACCCTTTAGCGCTTCGCAAAGGGTGGATTTTCCCGCGCCATGAATCCCGCCAAAAAAGAACAAGCTCATCAGTGAATTCGATGAATTTCTGTTCTCGGAATCACGTTCGATTCGAACTACAAAACATGAGCACGCTCATGGGAGTTGAAAACAGCAGCACTTCGGCTTATGTTCGGGCAAGGCGTAAACCTCGCACCTGCCCGAATTTCTCTAGGTCCTTTAGCGACCGAAACAGAGGAGGGTTGAGTGCCTGAGGTTTGGGATTCCTGGGTACCTGGCGTTCTCTCAAAACGGCAACTTAAGGCAGTCCATAAAGCCGGATTCATCAAACATGCTAGTAGCGGCGGATTTGATCATTCGGCACTGGATTTACACTTGTCGAGCGATGCCTTTGAGCTGAAGGGCGGCTCCGTCAAGCCCTTCGGAAGTGACTATTTCGGGCAGATTACTAGCGATCGACTACTGAACCCACTAGTCGCTGACCAAAACGGCCATTTCTTATTGCGTCCGCGGAGAACCTATCTGTTTCGACTCAAAGAATCCATCGAAGCGAAATGCACAAAGTCTATTTGGGGTCGGGCGACGGCTAAGAGCTCAATCGGAAGGCTTGATGTTTTGGTTCGCCTCATAGTTGATGGAACTAGGCGATACGAAGGCTTTGATCCAGAGGAACTTGGGGAAGGGTCTACGAGCATGTTTGTGGAGGTAACGCCCATTACCTTCCCGGTCGTAGTTAAGGCCGGCATAGCATTAAATCAGTTGAGGCTTTTTTATGGAGATCCTGCCGATTGTGAGTTAAAAGGTCACGAGATTTCTCGAACGTGTTTGACACAGTTAGCCAAGGACCACCATCTGAGTGTTAACTTGGCCCCAGTCGACATAGTCGGCGTTCCCGGCTGCGGCTTTCGAGCGACGTCTCCGAATAGGTTTGGTGCGCCAATCCGATTGTGGTCGGGAGGGAACGGTGAGCTCAACCCGGGTAAGTGGTGGGAACTTGTCGGCGCTAACCAACAACGAAGACTGAAAATTCAGAAGGGCAGTTTTTATATACTTCGATCAAAAGAGAGGCTTCGTCTCCCGGCTGGAATTGCTGTATACGCGAGGGCGATCGATGAAGAGATCGGCGAAATGAGAATTCATTACGCTGGATTCGCTCATCCATTCTTTGGGCAAGACAGAGAGGACGGTCAGCTTGGAACTCCGCTGGTGTTTGAAGTGCGTGGTCATGATGTAGATGTGAATTTGAGAGACGGGGAAATCTTAGCGCGCCTTCAGTTCTTTCGAATGTCTGAGGAAGCGAAGAAAGAGAGGAAAAATCCCGCGCGGTCCGTATCAAAGAAGAAGGATCCATACAACGATCAAGATCTGCAGTTGTCCAAGTTCTTTGCGAAATGGAAGTCCAGACCAAAACTTGTCCAACAGGGCAAGTAATTAGGCGAACGCATTCGGGAAGAGAATATGCTGGATCTATTTCCGACATCGTCCGTGCACATCAAGCGCATTGGTTCAAGCGATGCTCATCGCGGTAGCGATGCGTTGATGACGCTCTCAAATTGGCTCGATAATCATGAGTCATACTATCCATCCATAAGACGCTGGTTCAATGACAAGGTAGTGCCTGATCTTAAAACAGGCCGGCGCATTGGATACCTCGGATTTCAGGGAGAGGCTCCTGTACTTGCTGCTGTGCTGAAACAAGGAGAGAAATCAAAGTTCTGCCATTTGAGCATTAGTGAAGGATTCCAAGGAAACAAGCTTGGCCAGCTAATGTTCTGCCTGATGGCCGCGGAGGTTCGACATCTTTCAAAGGAAGTTCATTTCACACTTCCAGAGAGTCTTTGGGAGCGAGAAAAGGGTTTCTTCCGCTCATTTGGGTTTGAGTCGGTAGAGATATCATCTATTCAGTATCGACTGTTCGACCAAGAACTTCGTTGTTCCGTGAGCTTTCCCAAAATGTGGAGTCGAATAGTCGATCGGCTCCCAATGCTCTTAACAGGCGCCGCTATTGCTGGCTTTCAGATCAACGACGGCATAGTACTCTCCGTGCATCGAAATCATGCCGAGTCGATAATGAAAGGGCACAAGACAGTTGAAGTGCGCCGACGATTCACAAGCCGATGGATTGGGCGAAGCGCGAGCGTCTACGCAGCTGGTGGCTCCGGATGCTTACTTGGAACCGTGAAGATTGCTGACGTAGTGCAAGGATCACCAGACAAGATTTGGCGCGCGTTTGAGAGCGAGTTGTGTTGCTCCCGGCAAGACTTTGACCGTTATGCTGGTAACCGATCCCATGTCTTCGCCCTGAGATTACGGGACCCTGTACCGTATGAAGCTCCAGTTTCACTGTCGCAACTCTCTCATCTGTTAGGCCAAGACTTAAGACCGCCACAGTCCTATAGCGCACATTCACTGACCGATGTTTGGGGACGAGCATTGTCAGTTGCGGCACTCCTCCACTCCAATTTTTCTGCCTTTCCTCGCAGCACTATTAGGCACTCGCTCGAATCGAACTAGAGATTGGATGTTGAGGACGCCTCCTCAGTCTCAACAACGTTAGGCCCGACGTTTAGGGCCGTCGAGCACTGGGACAGGCCGAGCGATCGAACCGGCTAGAGTTCGCGTGCCGGAGGGCGGCGTGGTGACATTAATCAACGATCGCTCTTCGAGCGGCGCTGATTCCTACTTGATTCCTACTGCGGGCGCTGATCACCAGTGCTAAGTTTTAGGCGCCTTATTACTTCCGCCGCGCCGCGGCGATAAACCGTTAGGCAGACGACCTCTCCGGCCGGATCTCGCACCTCCCAGTGGCGACCGTATCGGCGTACTTCGAAGGGCGCGAAATCGTCGGGCGAGCTGCGCCGAATGCGTACCTGAGTGTATGTGAAAGCCACGGAGCCTCCTTGTAAAATCGTTACGCGCTGATTGTTAAACTGAGCACCATTCGTCTCGGCAGGCCGTGTATATATTATAATAGACATCCGATGATGTCAATGCAGGCATATACAATACATTGCGATGACGTTCAAGCAAGCGACTGACCGCCTAGCCGGTTGCGCAAACCACGCAGAGATTGCGCGCGCGGCTCGTGTATCCGTTCAGCTGGTGCGTCAGGCGCGCCTCGATCCAACCAATCCCAGTTATCGATCGCCGCCGCTCGGCTGGCAGGCTGTATTGGCGAAGCTGGCGAGGGAGAAGAGCGCGTACCTCAAGACCCTTGCCGCCGAAATCGAGAGAAGCTAAGAGATTACCCTCCGACACACCGCCTGTACGTACAACTCGCCGTGCGGATTCCTGGCAAGTTCGCGAAGAAACTCGGCGCGGCCCTTTTCGCACGGAAGTCCTAACGACATATTGGCGATGCGATCTGAGTTTGAGGCGACGCTTTATGTTCCAACAACGGCGAACTCATAGTTGGCTGCTCTCTCGTGCCGCCTCAGAGCATGTCGTTTGGAGACCTTACTCTTCGTTCTCCCTTGTACTGGCCTAACGGATCATATGACTTCAGACTTCGGAGTCACCACGGGACTGCAAACCTCTTTCGAAGCGATTCTGGCAGGGTATCGTAGTGCTCGGACCGCAGATGCGTTTTCGGGCAGCCATCCGATCACAGAGCTATTCCGCCGTATTCAGGATGACTTGAAGGCGACAGGTTCGATTAAACGTCGCCCAACACTGACCGTCAAATGGTCCGTCGGCCAAGGGAATTGGACTAACGTTCCCTGGATAGCCCTATTGGATCGGAGAGAGACTGATACAACGCAGCATGGAGTTTACCCGGTGTACCTGTTTCGCCAGGACATGTCCGGATTCTACCTCACCTTCAACCAGGGGGTAACGCGTCCGTTTAAGCGCCTTGGAAAAACAGAAGGGCGAAAGTTGCTGAAGGCGACCATCGCTGACATAAGAAGCAGGTGCGAATCGCTCGGCAACTCGGGCTTTCGCCTTGACGACAGAATCGATCTGGCCGCTGCGAGCGGTGTCGGCGCGGACTACGAAGTATCAACGATCGCATACAAGTACTACGAAGCCGCGCATGTGCCGAGTGATGACACGCTCGTCGCCGACCTTGAGGCGGTCCTCGTCGCCTATGATGACTATCTCGAACGACCCGAGCGCGGCCGTACTCCTTCACCAACAATCCGTAGTTGGATCTTTCAAAGCAATCCGGACAAGTGGGATGTGCAGAGTGCCCTGGCTGAACTTTCCTCTTTCGGCTTCACGGTTCGACAACACGCTGATGAAATCGCCGAAGGCGACAAGGTTTACCTTTGGCAGTCTGGGCCGGAAGCCGGAATTGTCGGCGTCGCGGCGGTCGAGGGCAGGCCTGCGATTGGAACACTTGATGGGCCCACCGCGAGATTCGTGAAAGAAGGGCTTGGCCTAACAGAGCCACAGCTACTGGCGCCGCTCCGGGTCGTGAGCCGACTCTCACATCCATTGCTGAAACGAGAACTGGCGAATGTACCGTCGCTTCTTGAGCTGACGATCCTTCGCGCACCGCAGGGCACGAACTTCCTACTCACACAATTACAGGCAGAAGCGATCGATGACCTGATTGCCGACCAAGAGCGAACAGGCGCCAGCTCTTCACCTGTCGCGGATCTTTCCGCTGTCGTCAGCGCGTTCGCTGCGTGCCTAACCAGGAGCCACGTCGATTTCAGCCCGCAGCATGTTCAATTCACGCGCGCATTTGTCGTGAGCTTGGCCGCCAAGCGGCTCCTCATTCTGACGGGCCTTTCGGGGTCCGGAAAGACGCAGATCGCACTTCACTTTGGGCAATGGTGCGGTGACGATCGGTATCGCGTAGTCCCAGTGCGCCCAGATTGGACAGGCCCAGAGGCCCTTCTCGGCTATGAAGACGCTCTTCTCCCAGTTGTGGAGGGACGGCGCGCATGGTGCGTTCCGGAAGCGCTCGAGTTCATGCTGACGGCTGCTGGCGATCCGACGAACCCGTACGTTTTGATTCTGGATGAGATGAACCTTGCACACGTCGAGCGATACTTCGCGGATGTGCTATCTGGAATGGAATCAGGCGAACCGTGCTTACCAAATCTTGAGCTGGAAAGCGGCCTGTGGCGCCTGATTGAGGATGAGCCCAACAGGATTCGGTTTCCGGACAACCTTTTCGTTGTCGGCACTGTGAACGTCGATGAGACGACGTACATGTTCTCGCCAAAGGTCCTCGACCGTGCGAATACAATCGAATTCAGAGTGCCGACGTCAGCGCTTCGTTTCGATGCGCATAGACCACTGGCAGGAGAAGCCGGTGACGACGCACTCGTCAGAGGCTTTCTACAAGTAGCTCGTGACAGCGACTGGCAGTCAGAGCACCAATCGCCCAATCGCGAAGAGTTCGTCCGCTGTTTACGCTCCCTGCACGAACTGCTTGTCGAAGGTGGCTTCGAGTTCGGCCATCGCGTTGTTCAGGAAATAGTGCGCTTCGCAGCCATGTTGGCGAGCGCCGGTGAACCGAATTGGAGAACTGCGCTTGACTTGGTGGTGATGCAAAAGATTATGCCTAAACTCCATGGTTCTAGGAGACGGCTGGAACCTACTCTCACGGCCCTAGCTCGGTATTGTGTGGCACCAGAAGACTTCTTGCCTAACACGCAGTCTGCGAGTGATACTTTTGACCCGCTTGGCTCGCTTCCTCTATCCGTCGCTTTGCCCGTGTCGTTCGACAAGGTCCGGCGTATGATCCGAAACCTGCGAGCCAATCAATTCGCGAGTTTTTCGGAATGATCGACGGGGCAGTCGCTGAGGCAACTCTGTCCCTTGTCGAAGACGGGAGGGAAACCGGCATTAGCCTGACGATTGAACTTCTACCCAACACACCGAACGAGGCGTTCGCGCTGCTCGATTTGCGGCGGCAGGTTGATAGAGATACTACCCTGGCGCCGATTCAGCTCCTCGAGAGCACAGAATACCGGTTCTCGATCACACCCAGCGATTCTGGACACTACACTACCGATCGCCCCGAGATCTTCCTGCCAGATGACCGATCCGGAAGAACCGGCCGAATACGGAGCGGTTTGGCCACCGGACTACTTCCAATAACTGTTTTTCGCGAGGCGCGAGTCGCTGGGCACCTTAGCCTCGAAGTTCGCTCGAGGAAGCTTGACTACCTGCGGCAATACCAATGGATGATGCGCGATATCGCAGCGCAGATGTCCGAAGTTGTTATGGAGCGATTCGCGCCGTCAGAGCATCACTTCCAGGTGGAGGAGGAAGCGGATGCGCGCACGCTCTACCAGAAGTTCTGCTTTCTCAAAAGCCTACTCGCTGACGAAGCATTTCGTGCTGCCGTTCGTCTCGTGCTAACTCGCCCGTATACGCAATGGGATGAGCAAGAGGAATGGCGTAATCCTGCGAGAGGAATCAAAGGAAGCTCTAAGCTCGTTCGTCGGTTAGTCGCTGCAGGTTGGAGAGGCACAGATGCAAATGGGCTTGGCGTAGTAAGGGATGCAACGCGGTCTTCGCCCACGCGGATCCCAGTTTCAGTCGCGCATGAATCGCTCGACAATCAGCCGAATCGCTTCGTCAAGTTTGCGCTTGAGAACTGGCGTGCGCAGGTTGTCCGAGTCGAAAGCGCATTGCACCGTTTGCCGCCGAGCAATCCGGTCTCGCGGGGCGACGTTCAAGTAACCGCAATGCTATCCGAGCTCGACGAGCTTTTGGCGCACGACGTGTTTCGCGAGATCGGAGAGTTAGATCAATTTCCCGCCGCTAGCACAATTCTTCAGCAGCGACAAGGATATCGCGACATTTATTGTGCGTACTTGTCTTCGGAGTTCGCGGCAAAACTGAGCTGGCCAGGCGGGGAAGCGGTTTTCGGCGCGGGTCAGAGAAACGTCGCCACTCTTTTTGAATATTGGACCTTCCTTCAGCTTGCGACTGCGCTAGCACGTATCTGCGGCCAGTCCTTTGACTTCACTGACTTGCTCCGCAAAGACGAATCGGGCTTGAGCATCGGCCTCATGCGAGGAATGCAGTGCGTGTTAAAGGGCAAGGTTGATCGCCTCGGCCGACTTGTTGAGGTCGAACTGTGGTTCAATCGCACATTTTCTACTGGTCGCCATCCTGGTACCTCATGGGCGCGGCCGATGCGCCCAGACTGTTCTGTGCGCCTAACGCCGACCAGTGGTGTCTACGTCGATATGCCCGAGGTTTGGTTGCATTTCGACGCGAAGTATCGCGTTGAAAGCCTGTTCGAAATACTTGGGCCTGAAGCAACGAACGCCGACGATGAGCTTCGTGACGCATCGCGTGCCGCACTTGAGGTGGGCGCGAAGCGCGACGATCTGATGAAGATGCATGCATACCGCGATGCGATCCGTCGATCAGCGGGCGCGTACGTTCTCTATCCGGGGAGCGACAGCGAGAAGTGCTTGGAGTACCACGAATTGTTGCCAGGGCTCGGCGCCTTCGGGCTGGAGCCAACTGAAGAAGGACCTGCCGCGGGAATCAGCGCCATCGAAGCATTTCTGAACAACACTATAGCTCACGTGGCTTCTCAAACCACGCAATACGAACGTTCGCGTTTTTGGAATGAGAAGTCCTTCGGAATAGATTCTTTGGCAGCGGCATCGGTTCCAGCTGCCACCTTTCTTAAGCAACCGCCCGCTGACGCCCTGGTGTTGCTGGGGTACGTGAAGAGCCGAGCTCACTTGCGGTGGATTGAGGAACACCGTCTGTACAACCTGCGCGCGGATTCGCGACGCGGTGCGGTTGGTCTCACGTCGCGAGAGCTTTCCGCCGAGTTGCTGATACTCTACGGACAATCGGTCGGTGAAGCGACGCTCTGTCAGATAAAGGGCATCCCGCGATTATTTTCTGCAGAACAATTGCAGGCGTTGTCCTACCCAAGCACTGGCGGATCGCTCTACTACTGCTTGGAGCTTGAAGAGAAGCCAGCGCGTCTCGACTATCCTCTCTTTCGGCGCTTTTCTTCGAGTGATGCGGAACGAATACTGGGCACGGATGCGTTTTTCGGGGCTCCGGGTGTCGTCACTTGGCAGGAACTTGTCGACTACCTAGCTACTACGTCCCTTGCAGTCAAGCGGACATCGGTGTGACAAAATCGTCACGCATGCGAAACGCGGCCGACGATCCGGATTCGACAAGACAGTCGAGGATAAACAGAACGGAGTCACGGAGGCGTTCGTTGCGCTTGAGTTCGAGCGGCCGCCCGTAGACGTAGCGTTGCAGCAACACCTCCAGAAGAAAGACAGTGTTAGGCTTAGCGAGCATCTCTGCAGTGCTTCCGAGCCGTAGGGCATCGGCGACGTGAATTAAAGCGTCGGGCAGCGACCGGTCTCCGATGTGATAGAGAAATCGCGCATAGACATCGAGAACGGCGGACGATGGCGACAGGCACGAGAAAAGCGCGTGCACAAGGTGCGCGTAGCCGTCGAGAAAACGCCAATGACGGACGTTGTCTTTCCAATCCAGGTTTAGAAAAACGGCCGACAGCAACTCGGTCTCGTGTGGGTTCCTATCCGTCCGCAAACGAGAAACCCAACTAGAGCGCTTGACTGCGTCCGCAATCGTCTCCCACACGAACCAATACTGTGCCGTGTTCGGGTTGGTGTCTTGGATTGCGGTCAATCCCTGCAGCAGGGACTGCAGCTCGTGCGAATGGCGCTCGACGGTCGTAAGCAGAGGCGCGAGTACTTTCCTTGCTGCTTCCGGTGATGTGCGCAGCAAGAATTCCTGAACGCGTCGAGACACGTTCCCCTCTATACGGAAATTCCTGTTGCCTTGGCTATGACGAGTATCGTCGGCTGTCCACCAGCTTGCAAGCGTATTGCTCGCGCGCGCAAACGCTTCAATCGCGAGCGGATCTAGCGGCACGCGCCCAAGGATCATCAGCATACGATTCAGCGCATACGCACCGAACCCGTCGTAGATGTTGAGCGTGACATGTGCATCATTAGCAATACCAGTGCCCTTCCAAAACCGCGCGCGGATTTCCGCCGTTGCTTCCGCCATGATTTCGTCCCGATTGCGTCGCTCGTCATACGGATGCTCTTGTTCTGCCTCTTGAGCCTTGACGACGATGTTGGCTTCGGCCGCAAGCGCATTGACACACCGCAGTGCGAGGCCGCGGTCGGACGACCAAACGGTGTCATCGATGCTGTGTGTCGCCGACAGCTGCACTTGCTCCACGGGATGCGTTAGTGCAACGACAAATGCTGTTCTTACCTGTTCAGTGCGTATTGGATCGAGCACCTTGTGAAGCAACGCTGCCAGCACGTTAGCGCAGGCCCGGTTGGCCGCGAAAAGGTCGCTCTGGATGCGCGTCATGCGAGCAGTGCCGTCGGCGTCATACATGATTTCCGCACACGCGGTATCGACGCACCAGTCTCGCTGTGGAGTCGTCATCTCGTCCCATCGATCTCGAATGCAGACTGCTGCAACAAAGCCCGGAGCGTCACGGCTACCGTCTTCCTCACCGCCTTCGCGGTCCATCGTCTGTGCTGCGGCAAGCTTCGACGACCACGATGCTGGATCGTATTCTCCTGCCTCGCGGTCAAATGCTTTAATACCCCACATTAGCACGCCAAGCCGCGCGTTCATGTTCGCCGACTGCTCGGCCCTTTCATCGATTATTGCTTGGAGGTCTCGTTCGGGCGGCTTTGGATCGAGGCTAACGTAGCGTCGTGGCTGAGCGACAGGTTTGAAATCGCCTTGAGGAAGTACAGGCGTGTCCAAAAGTGTGTATTGTCGCAAATCCATGCGATGGAGTGCCAGGCGCCACACACGATCGTGTTCGTCCTGCTCTTCCTTCGGCGGCAACGCCGCAAGATGCTCGTCGAGCAGGGCTTGGACACGCGGAGCGAAAGATCCCAACTGAAGGCTAACTATAGCGACTTCTAGGTCGTGCTGGCGGTGGGGCAAGTCGTTCGCCTGCTTCCGCTCTATGTCGTAGGCTAGATGGTCTGTCTGCAGAGTTGGCAAATACGACAGGGCTGACGTGTGACGTTCTCTCGCCATGCGATTGCGATCGAGATCGATGTAGTCGCGGACGCTGAGTAGAACTAGCAACGTCTCGCCGGCGGCGTGCGGGTACGCTATTGCCACGCTTGAAACCACGGCGGTCAGCGCGGCGTTGTCGCTGTGGCGAAGGATGCCAATTAGAATCCCGTCTAACCTCGCGGGCTGTTGCTTTCCAATCTCGAGCAGCCACGTCTCGAGCGCCATCAGCATCGACTGGAGTACATAGGGTCCGACTGTCATTCCGCGATAAAGGCCCCAGAGTCGAGCATTGGTCCACTGCATTTGCGTGGCGCCATCGGCGAAGGCGAGTTCGACTTCCCATGCCATTTCGAGCCTGTCGTGCAGGCGTGGGTGCGCGTACCAATCGGCACTATGGCTGAAAACTTGAATGTAGAACTGGAGTGCCTTCTCGCTGTGAAACCGCAACAAGGGGAGCCATGGTCCGCGGATTCCACTAGGTGGGAATGAGTCGTGTCTTTCCTCTTTGATCCCAAAATACAAGTCCACATCCGGAGACATGCCCGCGTACCGTCGCACATCGTCGATATCTTCCTTCGATGCGAGAAGGTATTCTCTGCCGATGGAGACGATGACGTCGGGCAGATCACGTGCTGCAGGCATGCCGTCGGTGCCGCCATATATCAGGTCTTGGAAGTCTCTAGCGACCATATCGACGCGTCCTCTTGCTTCGGGATGCCCCCGCAACTCGGCCTCGAAGCGCGCGCCGTCTGCGTAGGGGATTTTTGCAATGACGCTAAGGACGCGCTCGCGCGGTTCCTGGCCGCCGTAGTCGCGTAGAGCGTCGAGGAGCCAGTGCGCGATTCCAGCGACATCTTCGGCGCCCTCGAGGTCTGGCGCCCACCAACTCACGCCGCGTACTGCGTCCTCCTCAAGCCCGAGCAGCAGTGCTCGTTCGTTATCCGTAAAGGCCGCGAGATTCCGATGAACGATCCGCAGTACCGCTGGCCATGCGGAGCCGTCTGGCACATTGACAATCGATCCCCCTTCGATCAGGCCCGTTAGCCACTCGCGGCTCTTCATGCACGCGACGCGCAAGAGCTGAACAACTCGCTTCAACAGCACTCGGTCGTTCGCGAGCAGTTGGCCCTCGTGCCGCGCAAGGAAATCGGGAGATGAGGGCGCCTTGAGCAACGATACTAGCGTGTCGTCACGGAATTGCGCGCTGATTTCGGATTCCGAGAGGCCAGCCCGAAACAGCCGATCCGCAGCCGCCGAATCGCGCTCCACAAGTTCGGCCACCCACTTGCGATACGATCGCCTCACGGCCGGATGCATTCCGATAGCGTCGGACAACGTCTTGAATGCCGCTTGGGAAAGATGCTTTTCGTCTAGCCACTGCAGGATCGCCCAGTCTTCGAGTACATCGTGGGCCGTCGCCACGACCAAGGGGTTGTCGTCTGGTGAAACGATGAGCGAGTCTCCGCGCAGCGACTCAACTACGACGGCATCGAGGTCGCTCACGGGAATGTGAGCGGAGAGCGCTCGTGCGCGCCGCACCGCAATGATCTCGAGCGCCCCCTCGCGTTGCCGTCCCAGGGCAGGCGCAACACGCTGGCCGCCACGCACAATCTCACGCCAGAAGAGCGCTCGGAATTCACGCTCATTTTGCGGAAGGGATTGTTCGGAGGACCAGGGTATTCCGAGTGCCTTGTCGAGGACAAAAGGGTTGCGCAGAATGTCCCGAAGTGCCGGGTGCGTAAGAGGAGTGGCGAGCACCGGATACGCTTCCTGCACCTCGCTGAGTTCGTCGTCCTGCAGCGGCGGCACCTGAATAGCCATGTGCTTGATGCGATGCGGCTGCAGGAAGCTCGCGCGCACTTGCTCGACCGAGTAGTCACGGCACGTTAGCACGATGCGCAATGCATCGTCGTCCGCAGCAAGTGTCAGAAGATCGGTGAACGCATCTCGTGTTGTCTTCTCGAGAAGGCGCTCGACGCTTTCGACTAGAACAACTTTGCGAGTCTGCGCACCGAGAATAGCACGAAGTTTTTCCCAGTTCGCGGGCACCTGCGCGGCGGCGAGGGTCGCGTCCACGTGCGGTTGCGCGAATTCCTCGACGCGGAATCCAAACACGAAATGATTCAAGGCGAGCACGCCAACGGCATCCTTACCGACGGCGGATTTGCCGCTGCCCGCGGGCCCCGCTACAAGTACGACTTGAGCATTCTCGAGCGCGTCGAGTACCTTCTGCACAAGGGCTGCGCGCGCCAGATGCAAATCGGGACCAAGCGTGGAGCGAATAGCGCGCAGGACGGGTGCGGTGTGGTCAGAGAGCGCGCGGAGCACGCGTCGTTCGCCAGCATTGATAACGCTATGCCGCTCACGGATCGCCGCCGGCAGATCATCGCGGCGCAAGCTGCTGCCGGTGGCCATAGCCACGCTCGCCTCTCCGACCAGCTCATTCCAAGAGACGGCCGCGCTCGCGAGGGGGTCGCCATCATTCGCTGCGAGTGCGAGCATGCTCTTGATGTGCGCTTCTGTCTGTCGCGTTGAGCTGTGAAGGTCGAGGCTCAGCACGTGCAAGACGCGCAGGAAGGGCCATATGTCGGCCGCCGAGAAGGATTTTCTTTCGATGGCGCCGACAATCTGTTGCAGCTCGCCGCTGTAGCGTACAGCTGTGGCGGAGATGAATCCTGCTGTGTTGAGTCGTTGCTCGAACTCCGCTCCATCACGCGCGGCGCGCGCGCAATCGAGCAGGCCCGCGAAGTGTTCGAGCAGCGTGTTCGTTCCGCGAAGTACGACGAGCGTTAGGCGGTCGCATTCCTTCGAGAAACGCGGGCCCTTAAAGTCATTCCAAAAGTTGACCACCACCTGGCTGCAGCTCTCGTCTGATGCGCTGACTGTTAGTGCGCGCTTCACCTGTCCGACGAGATTTCGCACTGCGCCACCGGTCGTACAGACAACCAGAAAGTCGTCAGTGTGCCAGCCCAGCCGGGCCGTCTGAAAACACACCTCGGCGACTGTTGCATCGATCAAGATCGGTGGGATAGCGCCGACCAAAAGCTGTGCTAGCCAGTAGGCGCCGACGTGTTGCTCGAAGGTCGTGCCGGCCCCACCGGTCGACGCGGGCGACGACACGCGCGCATTCATGCCATCAACCGTTGACGCCGGGCGGACCGGTCCCTGGCCCTCATCGCTATGAGTATTCAATGAAGTCTCAATGCTGGCATTCTCGGCTATATCGTTTTCGCTGCGTTAGCTCGCCGTCTCTGGATCCCATTCGTCAGGCAAGCCGAAAAACGGTGAACGATTGTCGTCTTTTCGGCACCAGGCCAGCTGCATGTCGAAGTTGGGCCGTACGAGGAATCCAAATCCCCTTCGTCGGAAGCTGTCGACAATGTGCCTAGAGTTCCCGGAAAAGTGGCCGAGTGAAATTAGTGTGGGTGGAAGGTGTTTGCCGGCGCCAAAGTTTGCCGGGGTTGGCGGCACGAGAAACTCCGGTCGAATCTCGTGCACGATTCCGACAAACTGCGCAAGCAGCATTGGAAAAACAACGAGCTTCTTCACCTCCGCGAAGGATCGGAGATCGCTATTGGCTAAAGAAACCCATTTCTCCTTGCCTTTGCGATCGGGAACACGCCCGGGAGCTGCGATGCCGACATCGACGCAATAGATACCGTCATCATGCGCTCCTTGCACCATCAAGTTGGTATGCAGTTCGATCGCATCGCCGCCCTTTGAGCATGCGATGCGCGAGTAATCTGCTGGGTGGCCTCGAGTTGCTGACTTAACAATGAAGCTCGAGCTGCCTTTTGGATTGACGACCTGCACGCCAAAACCCGTTGCGACGTAGTGCTGGCTCACCCCGATGATTGCCGCCAATTCTAGAATCTGGCTTTGTCGCGTTCCGATTCTCGCAAATGTGGTTCGATGGCGCGCGACGAAAGACGCCAGCGTTGCCTCGATCGCATCAACGTTCATGCGCAAGTAGAATGAGGAGGTCAGAAAAGGACCCGTCTACAGCTACTTGCATATCGTACTGACTTACTATTGCCTCGAAGTCTCTATAGAGAGCACGTAGTCCGGCGTGTATTTCGCCACCGCGCGAGTAGTCGGTCCGCCCAACGCGAACTGAACTGATGTCCTGCCTCCCAAGGAAGGCGGTGGCGTTGTCGACGGCCCAGTAAGTCGAAGCGCAAATGGCGTAGAATTTCCTAACGCCCGCGAGGAACACGAGGCGATCACGAAGGTCGCGTGACAGCTCTATGTCGGCTTCGCGTGCAATGTCCGGCGCCGCAGCATCGACCGACCGAGCGTAGCCGATCACCTGGTCCCGGAGGTTGTAGGGCAAACCGCGCACAACGTTCTGAAGGCGATCGAGACTCATAAGTTGCTCTGGACAGTGAATTGTTAGCGTTGGTGGCTGTGGCTACGGAAGCGAAGGCCCCCAGCAAGAGAACCACTGGCAGCACAATCAAGTACACCGCAGCGAAAACTGGTCGCCATGTCATTATCGGTATGAGCCTAGCGTAGCTCAAGGCCGAGGCGAGAAGGGCACCGGCCGCAGTGGCCGCGACCAATTTTGTCGTGGCGTCGATTCGAACGAACGTGTAAGGCACGCCGAACCAACCGATGAACCCCGCTTCATACGCGAAAGTGAGCGCCGCGCCTACCAACGGCGCTGCCGCCAACAGCAGGATTCTTGTGAGTCGAATACTTCGCCTAACGTGCGCGGAGCCGCTGGCAGGGACGGACATAGTTGCGTTTCCTCCCGGCGCCCTGGTCAGAGCCTCTCACCGGGATCTCCTGGGCGAAAGCCTTTGCTTAGGAGCACCTTACTGGCACCGCCTAACGTAGCCGCTTAGCCCTGACGATCGCAACATCGACGCTTCCATTCTTGGCGCCACGTTTTAAACTTCTTCGGGTCAGAGGGGGTTGCTGATAACCTGGTCAGCCGTCATTTCCACCAGGGCGAGTAGGGTTGATTGACGACCGCGCAGCAGGGGAGCCGACTCATGAGCGTCTCGTACCCGAAGTCTGCTCGAATGGCCACGCCGGACCTGCTCGATCGGCAACGCCGCCTGCTCGAGCTTCTTGACGCGCTTGGTGGCTCCGCCGGCCGCCTCGATTTTCAGAAGCTCCTCTTTCTCTACTGTCAGGAACCCTACGGTGCGGGGACGTATCAATTCGTCCCCTACCGGTTCGGTGCGTTCTCGTTCACATCGTACGCCGATCGTCGCAAGCTGATCGAACGTGGTTTGCTCGCAGCCGATGACGAGCAGTGGCAGCTCACGCCCCAGGGTAGGCGCACAATCGGCGGGACACAAGATATGATGATGGCGACGTTTGCAGATCGGCATCGCCATCTGCGTGGCGATGCGCTTGTGGCCGAGACTTATCGGCGCTTCCCATACTACGCCATTCGCAGCGAGATCGCGGATCGCGTGCTCCACGGGGAAAGGAAGGCACTCGCACGGATAGCGGCGGCCCGTCCCGCTTTGCCGAAGTCCGGCACTCTCTCGACTATCGGCTATGAAGGCCTAACCATCGAGAGTTACCTGAACGCGCTTATCGGCGCAGGCGTGACACTCCTGTGCGACGTTCGTCGCAATCCGATCAGTCGAAAGTATGGCTTCGCGAAGCGCACGCTCGCGAATGCCTGCGAAGGCGTAGCCGTTCGTTACGAGCATCTTCCCGAGCTCGGTATCGCATCCGAGCAGCGACGAAACCTCGCAACGCAGGCTGACTACGACGCGCTGTTTACTGAGTACGAGCGAGACTATCTGCCGAGCCAGCTCGCTGCGGTCAAACGAATCGCATCGTGGATTTCGGAAGGCCAACGAGTGGCGCTTACATGCTACGAGCGCCTACCGGAGCAATGCCATCGCCACTGCGTCGGTGAGGCTGTCGAGAAGGAAATTGGAGCTGGTATGGCTGCCAGTCACCTCAGTGCGTGAGGCTGCGTGGAGAAGCAGCGAATCCTCATAACCGTCAAGACGTATCCGACGCTCTCACGGAAGTACGGCGAGACCGTTTGCACAGCGGGCGTACGCCAGGACGGTACTTGGGTTCGCATCTACCCTGTGCCGTTTAGACGCCTAAACGAAGAAGAACAGTACCGCAAGTTCGATTGGGTCGAGTGTCGGCTCAAGCGAAATCCGTCGGACCCGCGTCCCGAGACGTTCCGACCGGTCGATCAAACCGAGTTGCAGCCCGTTGGTCACATCGATACGGCTGACAACTGGCGCGAGCGACGCCGCATCTTGCTCGAGACCGCGCGTGTGTACACCCGCCTTGAAGATTTGATCGCCGGTGCGAAAGCCAACGAGATCTCGCTGGCCGTATTCAAACCCACGCGCATACTGGATTTCATCTGGGAAGCCGAAGATCGCGAGTGGAACGAGGCGAAGCTGCGGGAGATGCGCGAAGCAACGCGGCAGGTTGACCTCTTCGATGAAAGCACGTGGCGAGAGACGTTCAAGGTGATCGCCAAGCTGCCGTACAGCTTTTCCTACAGGTTTGAGGACGCCGATGGAAGGCGAAGTGAGTTGCAAATCTTGGATTGGGAAGCTGGAGCGCTCTACTGGAACTGCCTGCGATCCGTCGATGGCGATGAGCCGCGGGCTCTCGCCAAGGTGCGGCAGAAGTACTTCGAAGAGTTCTTAACGAAGGATCTCCACTTCTTTCTCGGAACGACACAGCAGTTTCACTTTGTCGCACCGAATCCATGGGTCATCATCGGCGTGTTTCCCGTGCCGCACGAGGGACAGCTCGCGCTGCTTTGACTCGCACGTTACAATCGGCCGCCGCTGCGCGCTTGAGATCGCCAGACACGCTGACGGAGTAGTGCGACACCACGGATATGCCTAACGCTCGCGCAGCACAGTCGCGCAATCCGCTGGCGTGCCGCTTCGGCCGGTCGCATTCGCGAGCCAAGCCCCCGAAGCGCGTGCTCGCTTATTGTCATATCCCCATGCGACTTTCGTAGGCGGATAGCCTTCGGTTCGCGCCGTGCAAATCTACCAATCGTCGCCCCTCTATTCAGCGAAAGACCTCCTCAATTTCCTCGGCTGCCAGCACTCCACCGCCTTGGACCTTCTCGTGCTACAGGGCGACGTGGCACCACCTCCCGATGAGGCCGATGCCTACCTCGACCTCCTCAAGAACAAAGGCATCGATCACGAACGCTCGTTTCTCGAGCAGCGTCGCGCCGAGGGCCGATCACTGTGCGAAGTCCCGCGACTCGATTCGATCGATGCGATGGCGGCCGCTACGGCGGAAGCCATGCGACAGGGTGTCGACGTCATCTATCAGGGCGCCCTCGTTAGTCACCCGTGGCACGGCTACTCCGACTTTCTATTCCGCGTCGATACGCCCTCGGCGCTCGGCAACTACTCCTACGAAGTCGCGGACACAAAACTCGCACGAAGGGCCAAACCAAAGCACGTCGTTCAGCTCTGCCTGTACTCCCGACTCGTCGCGCTCACCCAGGAGCTGATGCCGTCCCGAGCGCATGTGATACTCGGCGACGGCAGCACCTTCAGCTTTCGCCTAAACGATTATGTCCACTACTGCGATGTGGCGTGCGAGCGATTCCTAACGTTCGTTGGCGCGAGCGGCCGCAGCACGGCGCCGGAACCATGCGCCCATTGCGAAACCTGCCGCTGGTCTAAGCGCTGTACCAAGCAGTGGGAAGAGACC